>CAYMVB010000261.1:0-12613 GCA_964393665.1 uncultured Desulfobacteraceae bacterium
AGGGGCTCTTCACCAAAAAAATTGGTCAAGTAGAAATTCTTTTCTCTTAAATTTTCTTCAATTTTTTCCTCCAATACCTTTGGTTCAGTTAAGTCAATAACCCTTATTCCGATCCTTGATATCTTGTCTTCGTAACATGGCCCTATACCCCTTCCAGTGGTTCCGATCTGCGACATACCCTTTGCCTTTTCTCTAGCCATATCAATTGCCTTGTGATAAGGCATTATTAAATGAGCCCTTTCGCTTAATCCTAATCGTTCAGGGGTTACATCTATTTTTTTGCTCGACAGGTCTTTAATTTCTTCTAATAAGATTTCAGGGTCGACTACAACCCCATTTCCTATAAGACACCTTGTGTCTTTATATAAAATTCCAGAGGGAATCAGATGTAATATAGATTGCACTCCATTTACTACCAATGTATGGCCGGCATTATTTCCGCCTTGGAACCTAACAACAATTTTTGCATAACTGCTCAAGAGGTCAACGACCTTCCCTTTTCCTTCATCGCCCCATTGCGCACCTACAATGACAACATTAGACATAAGTATTCACTCCCCCATATAAGAGACCTATGCAGGTCTATTTTTTAAATAATTCATAGAATGATACACCTATTATGATTCATTTGGTCTTATAAAATCCTTTATGTTTACGACCTTTGGCGTACCCTTTTTCCGATCCTCTCCAGCCCTCATCTTTTTGATTTGTTCGATATGTTCTTTTAACTCATCATTCTGATCTAAAATCCCCTCTATCTGTGCCTCAAATTCTTTTAAAGAGGTTTCAAGCTCTGATGTCTCAATAGAAAAAGAAAATAAGGAGGCTAATAAATTTACCATTCGTATAACAACCCGAAAGTTTGTCCCTCTCAAATAAAGGGGAGTATGGCCCCAGAGGCCAAAGAACGGGTAAGAATGCTCTTTTGATTTCTCCATGATAAGCGAATGAATGCCCGAGGGGCCTTCATAATTGATCATATTGATATCATTTTTGATGAAAATGTCACGCCATTCCTCAGAGGAATATACCCCTGAAACGATTGCCTCGGTGTGAAGAATATCGTCATACATACCACCAAGGCTACTTATAAGAGATACATCCCATTTTTTACATAAAGTCAACATCGTATCAACAAAGTTGTTCCATCGGTAGTCTGGTTCCTGACCTCTTATAAAAATTATATCATGCCCCCCCTTGGTATTCTTTATATAGTAAACAGGCATTTCTGTTTGTGAAACGCTTTTTAGTCTCCCCTCCTCTATAGCAATAACTGGTCTATTTTGGGTAAACTGGTAAAAATTATCCGGGTTAATTTTGGCTAAGAGCTTCCCTCCTTTCTTTTCAATTATATAGTCTATTGACTTAAGGGCAGAGTTTCCAGCGTTTGACCAACCGCCAAACCCTAGTATCATTATAGGTTTTAATAGATGTGGCTTTTTATTAAACCTGACATTGTATTCCATAGATAAGACTCTCCTGTTATTTTCTTTAACATTTTTGTGTTAAGGAAGTTTTAGTGTGAGCTGTTATTTTTATAAAAAAATAAAAAAGTTACTATGTCAATATATTCTTATCCCCTGTAAAATGAATGTATTGTATTAACAACATGCTCAATTTGTTCAAAGGTTAGCTCCGAATAGATTGGCAAAGCAAGTGTTTTGGCAGCGGCATCCACTGAAACGGGGCAATCCCCCGGCTTATAGTTTAGGTGTTTAAAACATTCCTGAATATGTAAAGGGACAGGATAATAAATCTCAGAGCCTATGCCATGATCTGACAAAAAGTTTTTCAAATCATCCCTTTTATTGCTAATCTTAATCACGAACTGGTTGTATATATGCCTGCCATCTCCCTCAAACGGTAGCTCTATTTCTTCTAAATCGAGTTTTGCAAACAGGTCTCTATAGATCCTTGCGTTTACCCTCCTTTTTTCGGTCCACCTGTCAAGGTAGTTTAATTTTACCAAAAGAATAGCGGCTTGCAGCGAGTCAAGCCTAAAATTTCCCCCTATGACCTTATGGTAATATTTTGGCCTAGACCCATGAACCCTCATTATAGATATTTTTTGGTAGGCGTCCTCATCATCTGTAGTAACCATTCCTCCATCCCCAAATGAGCCGAGATTTTTAGAGGGGAAAAAGGAAAAGCAGCCAAATTTGCTCATAGAACCAGCCCTTTTAACAGAGCCATTTTTAAACCTATACTCTGAGCCGATTGCCTGCGCAGCATCCTCAATAATGATTATCCCTAAAGAATTTGCTACCTCTACAATTTTTTCCATATTGGCGCATTGACCAAAAAGATGTACGGGCATTATGGCCTTTAGCCTTGATAGTTGCTCTTCATTCATCGAAGAGACCTTTTCCTGCAATAATTCTGTATCGATATTATATGTGCGGGGATCTATATCTACTAATAAAGGTATTGCGCCGATCCTTTCAATTGAACCAACCGTGGCGAAAAACGTGTAGGGGGTTGTAATCACTAAGTCTCCTTTGCCAATGTCTGCGGCCATCAGTGAGACAAGAAGTGCGTCAGTACCTGAAGAAACACCAACGGCGTACTTTACCCCGGTGTAATCAGCGATCTTTCCCTCAAGTTCCTCAACCTTCGGGCCAAGTATAAATCTCTGCGATTCATAAACTTCTAGAGTGGCCTCCAAAATTTCCGCTTTAATGGTTTTATACTGGGCCTTTAAATCGAGCAGCGGTACATTCATTAATAAACCTCCATTTTTTAGGTGTACTTTTGTCATGCAAGTAATAATTTACTTTTTACTATAGCATTTGTCTCCTTTAGCCTGTCAACTAATTAGGACAAAAAATCCAGGGCTTTGAAATTTGTTTTTATCCGTGCTCATAAATTTTGTTCGATCCCGTAGCATTTTGTTGCTTAAGGGGAAAAAATCGTGGAAAGGTTCTCAAACAGCTGTTTTTGTGCCTCATTTGTTTCGACGATAAGACAGCTCGAAAAAATATTTAAGATTGGATTTCATAAAATAAAATTTTGAATTTCTATGGTTTTGTAAACTTTCAAGGCCTGAATAACAATTTCATTTGCACGCATCAACAGTGGTACCTAGTTTTTTATAAAAAATTTTAATGGTTTTACTATTTTAATCCTATCTTTTTAAGGCTCTAAAAAATAGGCCATCAGGCAGTGACTGGCCAAAGACAGAACTGTATATTGGTAATTAATTGAGCAAGTCAGACACGGGTACTACTCTAACACCATCATGTAATTTCTGTTCATATGCCCTCAATATATCAAGTGTTTTATTATGGGGATGTGCAATTCCTAATGCATGGCCCCTGTGTTTTGCCAGAGTCAGGAGCTTTTCAATTTGTGACTTTAGGGAATTTTCTGTAAGATTATTATCCAGAAATACATCTCTCTTTGCTGCATTAAGCGCCATTTTTTTTGCAACTTTGAAGGCCACGCTACCAGAACTTGTTCCGCTGTCAATAAAATATAGGTTCCTTTTCTTTAATTCCTTCATAACTATCTCCATTTTTTTTTCGTTTTTCGTTAGCCTTGAGCCCATATGATTATTGACTCCAGAAATAAATGGTATTTGGTTCAGATCATCTTCAAGAACCTTTAAGGTAGCCTCCTCGTCCATTGATTCTAATAGCACGCCATCTCCTGGATTCACCGAAGGGTAGCTTAAAGGCTCCATAGGAAGATGAAGCATGGTCTCCTTGTCTTTTTTGTGGGCATTTTGCGCAATAAATTTGGTGTAGGGGGTAAAGGGCAAAATAGAGAGTGTAAGAGGCATGTTGAGATTTATTAACTCGTTTGCAATCATCTTTTTGTATCCCAAATCGTCTATAATAATGCTTATCTTTGGGTACGAAGAACTGCATGTGGAATTATCATCATCTAAGGTTATTTTTAATATGTGGGTATGAAGGCCATTCCAAAAAATGTTACAGACAGTAACCTTATCCGATATATGAAATATGTTTACCTGCATAGTTACATTCAGGCTTTCAACTGCCTTCTTGATTTCCATCCCTATCTGTGAAAGGGAATATTTATCTGGTACCATCGCTCTAATGCTGCTTAACTCCCAGCTATAGCTGTCGTCTCTCATTGGTGTAACAGACAAAAAGATTATTTTTTCTTGTGGTACACCTATCTTGAAAAATTCATGGGAAATAGCCATGTCTGCAGAGTGTATATCTCTGTAAAGCTGTTTTGATAGGGAATAAAATTCTTCAAAGGGCGGCAAGGGACTTCTTTTGTCTGACCTATAAATATAAAATATTGATATTGCTACGGCCAGAGCTATGAAGATCAGACTGATAAGTAGAATACCATGTTTCCCATTTTTTTTATACATCTAGTAGCTCAGCAGGATGGTTAGATTTGCCTCTTATTTGTTTTCAAACCCATATATTTTTGAAAAAAGGCTCCATGACTGTAGAATTTGCAGGGCACTGCGGAGTTGATTGTCACCATCAAGTCGTTTTTGCACTTCAGTCATTTTTTCATCGTTTATTGGTTTATTCGCCTCTTCCTTTTTTTTCTCTTCACCAACCTTATTTTCTATGTGCCCCTCAAGGTCACTTTCCCGGAGCATGTGATATTTTTTCTCCCCCTCTTCGTTATTTGGGGGAATAAAGTCCACTTTAATATCAGGCTCAATTCCGCTTGCCTGTATAGATCTACCGCTTGGCGTATAATATACTGCGCTAGTAAGACGCAAGCCTGAACCATCTGAAAGGGTATAAAGCGCCTGCACAGAACCCTTTCCGAACGTTTTTGTCCCTAATATGAGGGCTTTTTTATTGTCTTGGAGTGCACCGGCTACTATTTCTGAAGCACTGGCGCTGCCACCATTAACCAATACGATCATAGGGTAATCGCGATCTATTTTATTTTTATGGGCTACGGTTTTATCTTCCTTCTCATCTCTGCCCTTTATGCTGACAATAACGCCTGAGCCAAGAAATTTGTCCGCTACACTTATTGCCTGCGAGAGAAGCCCTCCAGGGTTATTTCTTAGATCCAAAATTAAACCTTTTAATTCCTTTTCTTTAGTGAGCTCCTTTAACGCCTTTGAAAGCTCTTCATCAGTTTGGCCCTGGAAAGTAGAGATCCTTATGTAGCCGATATCAAAAGGAAGAAGGAGCGATCGGACACTTTTTATCGGTATTACATCTCTTGTTATTAAAAAATCGATGGGGTCCTTGACGCCTTCCCTCCTTATAATTAGCTTGACCTTGGTGCCCTTTTCCCCTCTAATGAGTTTTACTGCCTCCATGATAACCAAATCCTTTGTAGGCTTATCTTCAACCATAATAATCTGGTCGCCAGCCTTTATGCCTGCTTCAAACGCAGGCGTTCCTTCTATAGGCGATACTACAGTGAGAATATCGTCTTTTATGGTTATTTCGATTCCAACACCTGAAAAACTTCCCTTTGTCTCTATCATCAGCTCCTTGTATACATCTGGTTCCATAAAGGATGAATGTGGGTCTAAAGCCTTTACCATTCCTTTAATGGCACCGTATATTAGCTTTTTTCTTTCTACGTCACTATAATAGTTTTTTTCTATATTCCCCAGTGCCTCACTAAAAATTTCAATATTTTGATACAGCTCTTTTGTGCTGGCAACGCTGGAAGTGTTAAAAAAAAGTACAAAAGCATAGGCTATCAAACTGGCAATAACTAACTTTGAGAAAAAATAATTGTGCTTCGGTTTTATCATTCTGATTCTCCCCTTATTTTATAATATTTATTTGCTTGCAAATAAGTTCATTCGGCCTTTCTGTGCTAAAAAATATGGAAGACTGCCGAAAAATGATTTTTTTAGGTGTATATGCACTACTATAATCCAATTGGCGATAGTGAATGTATGGTTTCCTTTTATGAAACCTGTTGCCTAAAGGAATATTTTAACGATAGTATTACTATTTCTCGTATACTAAATGTAGTTATTTTTCTATAAACTCTCAACACAAATTATCCCTGTTTGCCTGAATGGCCGATTTAAACAGGTAGTTAATGTGACGTCGGGCAGGTAATAAGGTAACAAGCCTATTTTTGGAGTTATATTTAGTTGATTAAAGGGAAGGATTACATGCTAGAGTGTTCTTTACTATCAAAATACTCACATATTGTAATGAGAAATTCAATGAACGTTTAATGTAATTTGAGCCATTTTTTCGGATCAAGGCAAACTCCTCCCCTCCTTATCTCAAAATACAGGCCAGGGCCGAGATTAAGCCCTGTGTCTCCCACATTACCCAATATTTCACCTTCAGAAACCATCTCCCCCACTCCTTTTTTTATCTCCTCAAGATGAGCGAACATGGTAAAATACCGAGAACCATGATTAATAATAATCATCTGGCCATACCCTTTAAACCAATCTGAAAATACTACCTTACCGGGAAAGATTGATTGAATTTTATCTCCAAATGTTCCTTTGATGTATATTCCCTTTCTATGTATAAATGGTTCGCGATCTTTGGTTGCTGAATAATTGAATATTTTTCCCATTAGTGGCATAGGCAGTTTACCCTTCATTTTTTCGAAGGTTTTCAGTGAAGTCTTTTCTTCTTTTTCCCCCAGCCCTAAAATTTTTTGGTTAAGCCTGCTAGAGGCTTCCTTTAATTCCTTGATAGCTTTTTCATAATATTCCTTCTCTTTATGAGCCTTCACCAGCAAGAGAACTTTTTTTTCTACATTCTTTTCTAATAAATCGGCACTTTTTTTCTTAGCTTCCTTCAGTATTTCAATCCTGGATTTATCTTTATTTAATAATTCTATCTCGTTTTCGAGCTCTTTTCTCTTTTCAGACAAATTAGCCATTATTTTTCTGTCATAACTAATTATAGCCTTGATATATTTTATTTTTTTTCGAATTCCATGCAAGTCTTCATCAGCGATCAGAAGCGTTACATAGCCTGATTTTCCAAATTTGTAAAATGCGACTAAGCGAGTCTCAAAAACTTTTTTGACCTTCCTGGCGGATGAGTTAAGCTCTTTAATTCTGGCCTGGCCTTCAGTTATCTTAGCTGAAAGTATTTCTATTTCTTCCGATAGTTTTTTAAGGGATCTTCTATTCTTGGTAGTGCTTTGCTCTAAACTTTCTAACTCTTCAAGTATATTTTTTTCTTTAATGTTTACATCCGTAAGCTTTCCCTGTTGCTTCAAAAGTTGTTTTTCAATATGCTTGGCCTGAGATTTATTACCTTGTGCATCATTCACCTCTCCTGCGAAAGAAAAACAATTACCAATAAAATTGGAACAGATTAATGATAAAATAAAAAATTGTATAAAAGTGATAGCGGGGCTCATGCTTTAAAAAACCTGCCTAAAGCTATGCTGCTTCCCAAAAGACCTATAATCGTGCTTATGAACAACAGAAAAACAGCCATGTGTGGAGAGATAAACACTATATCCAGTGAGGCAAAGCCAATCTTGAAATCAGCTCTTATCATAACTGTTACATAACCTGCAAGGAGTATTATTAAAGCAAGAAGGCCTCCAAGTAAACCCTGAATTGATCCCTCAATGAGAAAAGGGGCCTTGATAAAGACATTTGTCGCGCCAACTAAACGCAGTATCTCTATCTCATTTTCCCTGGCAAATACTGTGAGCTTTATAGTATTCGTGATGATAAAAAGTGTTGCTAGAAAGAGCAGTCCCCCAAGAACGGAGCCGATGAGTTTTATAGCCCCCATTATTGCCTCAATCTTTGTTGCCCAATCCTCACTATAATGGACCTCGTCAACAATATCCATTTTTTCTAGCTTCTTTTTTATAGTATAAGGAAGAGGATCCTCTCTGTCTGCTTTCAAAAAGACTATTTCAAGGGATGCGGGAAGGGGGTTTTCATTCAATCCCTTGAGAAATCCCTCCTTATCTCCAAGCTCTTTTGCCAATAGTTTTATTGCCTCTTCTTTTGATACAAATTTATTGATCGTTACTCCTTGGATATTTATCAACTCGCTTTTTAGCTCCTCTACCTCTATTTCTTCCGGCTGACCTTTGAAGTATATTGTCATTGTTAATGATTTCCCCATCTCATCGGCCCAATGGTTTATATTTATATAGACAAGAATAAAGGAGTTAAAAATAAGGAATGCTATTGCTATGGTACCAATGCCTAATAGATGAGCCGCCCTGTTATCAGAGACATTAGTCAATGCCTGGCGGAAAAAATATTTTATAAATGATATTTTCATTTCACTATTCTGCCCTTATTAAGGGTCACTATTCTTTTTTCTGTATCTTTTAACAGCTCTTGACTGTGTGTTGCTACGAGAACAGTGGTGCCTCTTTGATGTATTTCTTTTAGCAAGGCCATTATTTCGATGGTAAGCTCTGGGTCAAGGTTTCCAGTAGGCTCATCTGCTAGTAAAATCAAAGGATTATTGATGATCGCCCTTGCAATGGCAACCCTCTGCTGTTCGCCTCCAGACAGTTGAGGAGGATAGTAGCGTTCCTTTTTTGATAGCCCCAGTTGCCTTAATGTTTGGTGCACCTTTTTTCGTATGATGGGGTATTGCACACCAGATATTTCAAGGCAAAGAGATACATTATTAAAGACATTCCTATTAGGCAATAGTTTGAAATCCTGAAAGACTACACCTATTTTTCTTCTCAAAAATGCAAGCTGCCTCACCTTGATTCTATTAATATTTATTCCATTTACCAAGGCATTACCGCTTGTTGGTCTTTCAGAGCAAAAAATTATTTTCAGAAGTGTAGTTTTTCCGGCACCGGAAGGCCCGGTTATAAAAACAAATTCTCCCTTTTCTATTTTTAGGTTTAGGTCCACTATTGCCGGATTTTTTGGACCAAAATTTTTATATACATTAAAAAGTTTAATCATTATGAAAACCACGCAGGTTTGCAAGTGCACGTTACTATGTTGTGTTAGTCAGTGTCTATAATACAAAGAATCAGGAGATATTATAACCTCCTGTGGCCTGAATGCTATATTTATTCCTGTAATTCTTCAATTTAAGATTTTATGTGCATGCCTAATTACTATGCTTAGGGTTGAGTTAATTTCTCAGAAAGAATTGAAGGCATAGTGGCCACTTGATTAATCAGTTTATCTAATATATGCCGCACAGTATTTATAAAATCCGGCACTCCGTGCTTTTGTAATTCAACTCTTGGACTGGCGGATAGTAATCTGCGAAGCCGCGAAGCTCAAAGAAGCTACTATGGACTTGAATACTTATCCAAGCTTAAAGGTATTGTAAAAACTTCCTATTTATTCTTGACACAATAATAAATTTCATGAAAATGGGCAATAATTTTTCATGCAGTTGAATATCTAATAATGTTGAGGAATGATATCGTTTTATACATTATGAGTTGAATTTTATTTAGTGAGCATTAAGGGGAAGATATTTGCATAGATTAATGTGGTAAGTGAAAAATATAGAGTACCCTGAGACATTGAAAGGATTATGCCTCAGGGTAAGGAAGTTATGATTAGAATGGAGGAAACGTGATGTAAAAGGTCAAATACTATATTTTTAAACCATAAGAAGGTTTTTTTGACTATAACAATATAAGATACATGCATCAATCTTTAGGCGTCTAGTATTTTCCTGACTGTCTTTAATGCCTCTTGAAAGCGATAAGGCTTGGGCACGAAGGCCAATGCGCCTTCGCTTAATGCCTTTTTAACCCTGCCGTTTATAGTATAACCGCTGCTAATTACTACCCTTGCCTTATTATCTATCCTTAGTAATTCATGAAGGCATTTGAGGCCGCCCATGCCTGGCATGCCAACGTCTAGTATCACTATGTCAATTGCAGAGTCAGAGTATGTTTGTATAGCCTCTTCCCCGTTGCATGCTGTTATTACTTGGTAATCATATCTTCCGAGCATTTCTTTACCTATGTCTAAGATAGAGAAATCATCATCTACTAAGAGGATCGTCTCCATCCCATTTAGTCCATTTATGGCCCCTGGTTTTTCCTTTGCCTTAAGGGGGATATTGCTTGAATCAGCTACAGGTAGATGAATATAAAAGGTTGTCCCTTTATTGGGAACGCTAGAGCACTCGATAAGCCCACCGTTATCTTCAATGATGGTTTTGGCAGTAGAAAGGCCAAGGCCTGTCCCCCTGCCTGGCTCCTTGGTTGTAAAAAATGGCCTAAAAATATTCTCCTTTACTTCCTCCGCCATCCCAAGGCCAGTATCGGATACCTCTAAAAGAACATATTGTTGGATTCCTTTGGCATATAAGCCACCTTTATTCAATGGATCATTATTAGTTGTTTTGAATTTGAGCTCCCCACCGTCTGGCATAGCGTCTCTTGAATTAATTGCAAGGTTAATTATTACCTGTTCGACATGGCCGGAATCAACATGTACCTTTTTAAGATCATTTGCTAACTCAGTTTTTATGCTAATCATCTTTGGAACAGTTCTCTTAAGGAGATTGGCTGTTTCAACAATTTGTTCATTTAGGTTAATAGACGTAGATTTATAGGTTGTTTTTCTGCCAAGGGTTATAAATTGGCGGCTTAATTCGCTTCCTTTCGTGGCTGCTTGCTGAATCTGCATTAATTTTTTGTAGTCTTGGTCACCCTCTTTCTTGTTAAGCAAAAGCAGTTCCGCATTTCCCAGTATAGTCTGTAAGATGTTATTAAAATCATGGGCAATACCTCCTGCCATTGTAGCAAGTGCCTCCATCTTTTGAGATCGCTTGAGCTGCTCTGCCATAGTTTTATGCTCTTCCTCATGTAATCTAAGGGCTGTTATTTCTTTCTCAAGAATAGTAATTTTGGACCGCAAATCATCAATAGATAAGTCTTTCATTTATACCCTTATGTAAAATTTTCGATGGTTGCCACGGTGAAACGTAGGCGTGCTTTTGATGTCTAAAGATATGGTTAATAACAGCAATTATTATGCCATTGGGGGATTAAAGGCAGTAATCAATGCTAGGTGTAGGTTTTTAGCTTGTGCGAATATTTTTTCTAAGTATGCAATTTTAATGGCAGGCGAGCAAGAGTGGAGGTGTACTTTTTTTCGCAGCATGTATAATACTACCAAGGATTTTGGAGATTAGGGGTGGTTTCGATTTCGACTTAAAAATGAGGGTTTTTTGCCTTTCGCCTTTTGCAGCACCCTGGGTGCTGAAGAAAATCTTAAGATAGGTTTAAGAGTCCATCTCGGTCATCAAGGCTTAAGCTGTGTAGTTTTTCTTCTTTGTTTAATCATGTATCTTTTTGCAAAGCTTAACGTAACCTTGAGGTGTTAAGATTTTTTGGTCTTATATCTTTAATTATTAGGAAGCTTTAGATAATTTAGCTTTGATAAGAGGGTGTTGCGGTGGACGCCTAAAATTTCAGCGGCCTTTGTCCTGTTCCAATTCGCTCTTTCAAGTACGGCATTTACGTACTGCTTTTCAAATGTTTTTATAGCTTCCTTTAAAGGGAGATTTTTTATTTCGGTTTTTTTCATTGGAAATAATGGAATATCCTCAAGATGTATTATCGGTCCTTTGCATAATGTGTATAATCTTTCTACTAGGTTCTCAAGTTCACGAACGTTTCCTGGCCAATCATATTCTAATAATGTTTTGAGTGCTCGTTGTGAGAAACTCTTTCTCCCTGACCCATTAGCCTTTGAGCGTATTCTTAAAAAATGGTTTAGTAGGATGGGAATGTCCTCTTTTCGTTCACGTAAAGGCGGAATTATTATCGGGAAAACGTTAAGTCTGTAAAATAAATCATTTCTAAATTTTCCATTCAGTATCATTTCATCTAAATTTTTGTTAGAGGCAGCGATAAATTTTGCATCAACCTTTATTACCTTTGTGCTCCCCAATCTTTCAAATTCCTTTTCCTGTATAACCCTTAAAAGTTTAGCCTGCATATTAATATCGAGGGTATCGATGTCATCAAAAAACACGGTTCCCCCTTGAGCTATTTCAAGCTTGCCGATGACTGTGTTTAAGGCTCCTGTAAAAGCTCCCTTGTTATGCCCAAATACCTCGCTTTCCATAAGGCTTTGGGGTATGGAGGCACAATTTATAACTACGAAAGGGCGCTCTTTTCGAGGACCCAGTCTATGTATGGCCCTTGCAACCAGTTCTTTGCCTGTTCCACTCTCGCCCTGTATAAGTACCGTGCCGTCACCCTGAGAGATGGTTGAAATAAGCTCAAAGATTTCCATCATTTCCTTGCCTTGTCCCACCATTTTTTCAAAAGGCTGAACCCTTTCAAGTTCGTTTCTCAGGTAGGTTAACTCTTGAACTAGACTGTGTTTTTCTAACGCACGATGAATCACTGTGACTACCTCATCGACATTAAATGGTTTAATTATATACTCGTATGCTCCAATCTTTATCGCCTTTACTGCTGTTTTAACTTCTTTGACAGCAGTTACCATGATTATCTCAGTATTTGGATCTATTTCCTTTAATTTTGCCAGCAAATCAATACCGTATATATCAGGTAAAAGTATGTCGAGCAATATGAGGTCAACAGGATTTTTAGAAAAGATATCAACAGCCTTTTCCCCAGAATCGGCTAAAAGAACGTTAAACTCCTCTTTTAAAACCATATTAAAGGACTGGCGAACACCTAATTCATCATCTACAACAAGTATAGTCTTTTT
>CAYMVB010000262.1:0-7688 GCA_964393665.1 uncultured Desulfobacteraceae bacterium
TTTCTGGAGACTCCCGTAAGTTCTTTCAATTCAGATGTGGTTATCTCACCCTTTTCCTGTAAAAATTTTATGAGCCTTTCCTCAAGTTCCTTGATAGCGCCATGATGAAAATATAGATCCTCCTTTACCTTCACGAGGATATGCTCTTTGACCATAACCTCTAATAAATCTCTGTTGCTCTTATTTATCAGATCCTTGTCTAAGTCTTTAAAATAAGGTGGCTCTAAACTGCCATTTTTATAGATTTCCTCTATACGGCTAAGAACGCGCTGCTGATCCTCAAAAAGTTCTACCTTGTAATTCTTAAGCCTAATGATGTCTTTTTCCTTAACAATTACACCTTCTTTTACGAGGTGGTTAAGGATTTGATTAAAGAGCCTCTCTCTTATAACAACAGACAGGCGGGACTTTAACTCTTCTTTCATCATGCCTGGTCTAAGAGGGAAACGTCTGTGGTAGTCCTCAAGAGCGGCCTCAATCCTTTTTTTTGCATGATTATAATATTCGATGTGTATAAATAACCCTTTGTCCACATCAAATTTAAAGATACGTTTATTTGACAATAGTTCTTTTATTATGTTCTCTGCATCAGCCTTTGTCAGGTTTGATAAAATATAAAGCTGTTTCGTGTCTGATCCGATGAGCCTCGAGTTTTTTATATGCTGTTCTATGATTTCCCTGTTTGATCCTTGGTTTAATATAGAAAGCTCATTCAATGCCTCCTGTGAGTATTGCTTTTTTTTGGATGGCAGGGGATTGATTATAGAACCACCTCCAATCGTTATGATAGGCGAGTAGCTTCTTATCACAAACCTGTCCTTTGCAACAAAGGCAAGGGGTTTTTGCAGACGAAATTGGGCAAAGCATTTTTCTCCCCTGGACAATGCCTCTCTGTCCAGCAAAATAACTGTAGCAATCACTTCAGAGGTTCCATAATGGAACCTTACCTTTGTCCTGTTTTGAAGTTTTTTATTGACACTCTCTAAATATTCCAAGATCGTGTCGACCATATAGCTAGGCCTGAGAGAATCATTCTCTGCTACTACGTCCCCCCTGCTAACAATCTCTTTTTCCACTCCCTGCAAGTTTATCGCGGTTCTTACTCCTGCCCCTGCGATCGTTACCTCCTTATTATGGACCTGTATGCCCCGGACCTTGCTTTTAAAGCCCTTTGGATAAATAGTAACATCGTCTCCTATGCTTATCTGTCCGGATATAGTCGTGCCTGTAATAACCGTACCGAATCCCTTCATGGTAAAGACCCGGTCAATAGGTAATCTGAAAAAATTCCCTGCTTCCCTTGAAGGTGCGCTTTGAGCGAGGTCATCTAACACCTCTAAGAGTGCAGTAATCCCTTCTCCACTATATGAAGAGACTTCAACTATAGGCGCATCCTTCAGAAAGGTATTAGATAGAAAAGAGGAAACATCACTTCTCACAAGGCTAAGCCATTCTTTGTCAACCAAATCAATTTTTGTTATTGCAACAAGGCCGTACCTAATATTGAGCAATGAACAAATCTCAATATGTTCCCTGGTTTGAGGCATGACGCCCTCATCAGCAGCGACTACGAGCATTACCAGATCTATACCCGTGGCACCTGATACCATATGTTTAACGAATTTTTCATGCCCAGGAACATCTACAATACCAAGGGTTATGCCGCTTGGAAGTTTAAGATGGGCAAAACCAAGCTCGATGGTTATACCCCGCTCCTTTTCTTCTTTCAGTCTATCAGTATCTATGTTAGTCAGGGCCTTTACTAATGCTGTCTTGCCATGGTCTATATGACCTGCAGTGCCAAGAATAATCTGTTTCATGACTTTCCCCTTTGCCTTCTATTTTTTAGATGATAGCCTAAGGTTAGTTTTGGGTCTTGTCAAGAAACAGTTTATCAAAAAATTTATTTAAATAAACTTGTTGACCAAAAAATATTTTTTTGTTAGACAGTCAAATTATCTGTAGCAATTTTTGCCTGGTAGGCTTAAAATAACAAATTAATGGCTCAAATTAAAAATTACCTGTTAGACTCAAATCGCATCCGAGACAACCGCATATGCGATTGGGATTAACCACATGGTCGTGGAATATTTGTGGTAATGGTAAGTATTGTTCCCCGGTAGTCCCGCCTCTGGCGGGATTGGTAGAGTCCCGCCGATGGCGGGATTAACCACATGGTCGTGGAATATGTGTGGTAATGGTAAGTATTGTTCCCCGGTAGCTCAGTTGGTAGAGCGGGTGGCTGTTAACCACTTGGTCGGCGGTTCGAGTCCGTCCCGGGGAGCCAGAAATTAACAAAGGCCCGCACTGCTCAAGGCGGGCCTTTTCTTTAGAGGCTATATGTCATTCTGGGTTTATATCCTGCAAAGTCAGACCACAGGTAGACATTATTGCGGCTTCACAAGTGATGTTGAACGGCGACTAAGACAGCATAACGACCCAGACTACCAGCTTTCAAAAACCACGAAACGCTTTACGGGACCTTGGCAGCTTCGCTGGGTTTACGAATGCAGCACGCGCAGTGAGGCAATGAGCCTTGAGAAGAAAATTAAAAAACGTGGGATTTCACGATACCTTTTGGATACTCAGTCGGTAGAGTCCCACCGATGACAGGATCAATCACCCCTTTGATGTGGTCGGGTTTCGGTCTCGTTACGCGAAACCTATGGAACACTTTCGTGATGAGTTGCTAGCGAATTTGTCTTTAAAAAATAGTTACGGACAGCCTGAAAGGGTTATCGATATGTAAAGGCTTTTAAAGGAAAATGGGAAGCAATAGGATCAAAATCACGGTCATCATAAAGCAACGTTAATCCTTCAATGATACAAAAAGTTGCGATTATTATATCAATAGTTTTTCGTACGGTAACTCCAACTTTTCGAAGCTGTCGGTAGTGTTGAGCACTTTGAATGGCGACATTATATCCACCCATTTGTCGAAACGGAAGTTCACAGAGGTAGTTTTTTGCGGTTTCGCAGTCCTTATCAGATTTGAAACCTTGAAGTATCTCTATTAGAATCAAGTCACCCATTATAATGGGAACATTGGAGAGCATGTGATCAAGTAAATCTGTTTGCCAGGATCGCTTACCGTTGAAATAATCGATCCAAACGGATGAGTCTACCAAGATCATTGATCCAGCCTCATCGCATCGAGGTCATCATCCCATTCAAGTTTTCCACGTAAGTTTTTTAAGCGTTCTTGTTTTTTTATTTGAACTAATAATTTCAGGCCGGTCTCAACTACAGCTTTCTTGGTAGTTAATTTACTGAGCACCATAGCTTCTTTTATGAGATTGTCATCTATTACAATATTGGTTCTCACATTTCCTCTTTGTGCAAAGTGTGTATACTTTACTTATTATATACACATTCAAACAGATGTCAAGATCAAAATAATTTGGAAAAAGAAAACAGAATCAAATCTTAATTATTAATTGAGGTGTTTTTTTCTTAACATGCCGTTTAATGGCTGCCTTATTCGCTTAATCCATTCCAGTGAGTTTGAGATGCTGTTGCAACCTTTTTCAAGAACCAATGGCAGCGTGGTATTCCTGCAAAGATTTTATTTTAGACGAATGTGTTTTAAAGCCCTCAATCCCTCTGACAGCAGCAAGTGCGGCTGACAGTGTAGTGACATATGGAATTTTATGTAGAATAGCTGACTTGCGTATATATGCATCATTTGCGGTACTTGTCTTGCCCCTTGGGGTATTTACTACCATTTGGATGTCCCCGTTTTTTATAATATCCGTAATGTGTGGTCTTTTTTCATAAACCTTATTAACATGATCAGATTTGATTCCATTTTCAGCCAGAAATTCTTGTGTACCACTGGTAGCCATTATCTTGAATCCAAGGGTAGAAAAACGCCTTGCAACCTCAACAATTGCTGGTTTGTCTTTATTGGCAACTGTGATAAGAACTGTTCCTTCCAGGGGAAGGCGGGCCTGTGCAGCGTCTTGTGCCTTGTAGAATGCCACTCCAAAGGATTCTGAAATGCCTAAAACCTCCCCGGTTGATCTCATTTCTGGTCCTAAAACAGGGTCGACCTCCG
Source organism: uncultured Desulfobacteraceae bacterium (assembly GCA_964393665.1). Taxonomy (GTDB): domain Bacteria; phylum Desulfobacterota; class DSM-4660; order Desulfatiglandales; family B25-G16; genus M55B121. The sequence goes on from CAYMVB010000262.1 coordinate 4,058, forward strand.
GGTAAAAATAAAATGGAAATACAGACTCCTTTACCCCGTAGTGTGGAAGGGGCCTGTTCTTGAGATTCAAATCCTTCAATTTTTTTCCCATTATAACCTGTGTAGCAACACGGGCCATAGATATGCCGCAAACCTTACTGACCAGCGGGACTGTCCTGCTTGCCCGTGGATTGGCCTCGAGGATATAAACAGCATTGTTGTATATCGCATATTGTATATTCATTAGGCCGATTACATTAAATTCAATAGCAATTTTACGAGTATACTCTATAATAGTCTCGATATGCATTGAAGGAATACTTATTGGAGGAATGACACATGCTGAGTCGCCAGAATGTATTCCAGCTTGTTCAATGTGCTCCATGACAGCCGGTACAAAGGCGTCGGTTCCGTCTGCTATGGCGTCTGCCTCAACCTCGATGGCATTTTCCAGGAATTTGTCTATCAGTATTGGTCTTTGTGGCGAAATATCGACAGCCGCTGCAACGTATTTTTTAAGCATGTTTTCATCATGGACGATCTCCATTGCTCGCCCCCCCAAGACAAATGATGGCCGAACCATAAGGGGATAGCCGATTTCTTCAGCAATTTCAATTGCCTCCCCAAGATTTTTTGCCATGCCGCTCTCTGGTTGCGGTATGCCAAGTTTATTCATTTTTTGGCGGAAGCGGTCTCGGTCTTCAGCAAGCTCGATCGTATCAACTGAGGTACCGACAATTTTCACACCGGCTTCCTCAAGCTCTGATGCTATATTTAAAGGGGTTTGCCCACCGAATTGGCATATTACTCCATCCGGTTTCTCTTTTTCATATATGCTCAGTACATCTTCTACAGTAAGCGGCTCAAAATATAACTTGTTAGATGTATCATAGTCGGTAGAAACGGTTTCAGGGTTACAGTTTACCATTATGGACTCTATTCCCTCATCTCGTAATTCAAATGCTGCATGAACGCAACAGTAATCAAACTCTATGCCCTGGCCAATTCTGTTAGGCCCTCCACCTAAAACCATGATTTTATGATTTTTCGAGATCTCGGATATATCCGCTGCGTTGTAGGTTGAATAGTAATAGGATGCATTCTTAACACCACTGACTGGCACGGGATGCCAGCCTGCAATTACGCCAAGGTTTTTACGGCGTTCACGGATATTTTTTTCAGATATTGAGAGAATTTGGGACAGATAACGGTCCGAGAACCCATCTTTTTTTGCCTTTATAAACAGTTCATCAGGTAAATCCTTCCCCTTGTATTGAAGTATCTCCTCTTCTAGATCCACAAGCTCCTTCATCTGTTCAATAAACCACACCTTTATGTGTGTCTTTTCGAAAAGAATCCGGGGGTTAATGCCCTTTCGAAGGGCTTCATACATTATGAATTGGCGCTCACTTGATGGCTCGCTCAGCAGTATCATTAAATCATCCAGCGGCCTCTTATTGAAATCCTTTACGAAACCAAATCCATAGCGGTCGTCTTCCCTGGAACGGATTGATTTCTGCAGGGCCTCTTTATAGGTTTTGCCAATACTCATAACCTCCCCTACAGATCTCATCTGCGTGCCAAGCTTGTCCTCAAGGCCTAAAAATTTTTCAAAAGTCCATCGGGGAAATTTAACCACCACATAGTCTCCTGATGGGGTGTATTTTTCCAATGTCCCGTCACGCCAGTAAGGAATCTCATCCAGAGAAAGCCCACCCGCAAGCAGCGAAGAAATATAGGCTATAGGAAAACCTGTAGCCTTGGATGCGAGTGCCGATGAGCGAGAGGTACGTGGGTTTATTTCTATTATAACAACACGCCCTGTTTTAGGATCGTGAGCAAACTGAATGTTGGTGCCACCAATGACACCAATGGATTCAACAACGTCATAGGCGTTTTTCTGTAAGCGTTGTTGCAGCTCTTTGTCTATTGTGAGCATTGGCGCTGTGCAGAATGAATCCCCCGTATGAACCCCCATTGCATCCACGTTCTCTATAAAGCATACCGTTACGATCTGATTTTTGTCATCTCGAACTACCTCAAGTTCGAGCTCTTCCCAGCCAAGTACGGATTCCTCAATTAATATCTGGTTAACCAGGCTTGCCTGAAGGCCACGTACGGCAATAGTTCGGAAATCCTCCATGTTGTAAACAAAGCCACCGCCTGTCCCACCCATCGTATAAGCAGGCCTGATAACACATGGAAATCCTATGTCTTGGACAATTATTTCGGCCTCTTTAAGGTTTTCGGCAATTGCGCTTCTCGGGAGGTCAATGCCAAGGCTGTTCATGGTATCCTTAAAGGCCTGACGGTCTTCTCCGCGCTTAATAGCATCTACCTGGACACCAATCACCTTGACCCCGTATTTTTCAAGTATTCCCTTGCGGGCAAGCTCTGAGGAGAGATTAAGTCCCGACTGACCGCCGAGGTTCGGTAAAAGGGCGTCAGGTCTTTCCTTCTGTATAATTTTTTCCAGAGATTCGGTTGTAAGAGGCTCAATATAGGTTACGTCGGCCATCCCGGGGTCTGTCATGATGGTGGCAGGGTTTGAGTTAACCAGCACAATTTTATATCCAAGGTCTCTTAAGGCCTTGCAGGCCTGAGTCCCTGAGTAATCAAACTCGCATGCCTGGCCTATTACTATGGGGCCAGAGCCGATAATGATAACTTTTTTAATATCAGAACGCTTCGTCATTTAGCTCTCCTTCTGAGATCGAAAATGATATGAATTTAGTCAAAAATAGCTTACGTGGATGAGGGTTTCATTGCCCTTATGAAAAATAGCTAAACTGCTCCTCATTTTTACAATCGACAAATAACATATTCTATCCTCCAAGGAAAGAAAATAGATTTAGGATATGTATTTGCTTGCACTGCCATGAAGAATCAATGCTAGCTGACTTTATGAAATTCTTTTCTTATTTTATTATGGTATTGAGGTTTGTCATGGTTAGTCCAAAACAGACTACATGTTATAGTAAGTTGGCATCATTATTGCTTATGAAAAAAGACATTGTAGAAACAGCGGCCTTTGTGATATGTTTTAAAATATGTAAATTTTTTTATTATACCATTCACTGTATCGTTTTTAAAGTTAGGTTTTTGATTATAAGAAATACGTAATCAAAGGTCGGGGCCGGAGAAACCTTTATTTTTTTTGTGATTACGGCATCATACAAAACGTATACAAGTATTCTTAATTTTAGGTATAATAGCAAAAAAAGATAGTTCGTAACTATAAAATGCACGTATATGTATGGTTAATCAAAAGGATACCTCAAGAGTCTTTTTACAGCGGGAGGCATAGTTTTATCTATTTTGATCTTGCCCGTAAACGGCGTCTTGTATAGCGCCTGAATACAAGCTACGTTATATCTAATCTATACTATCTCTTATTTTGTCCCATTCTGGCGTATTGTTCTAGAACTCAAACTGCACGAGCCGTTCAAACCTACAAATAGGCTTTTATGACCTTGCGTAGCATAATAGCAATGTATACTAATCAATAGATAACTATATTGGGTTTTAAGAAAATAAGGGGTTTTTAAGATAGAAACTGGTTACAAGTGAAAATTTTGCTGATTTTTCCATGGTCTGGCAAGATCGGCATAGTTAATAGGGTATGTTTTTTTGGAAGGGTTTTTGTTGCATG
>CAYMVB010000263.1:0-1714 GCA_964393665.1 uncultured Desulfobacteraceae bacterium
GGCATGTAAGGGTATAGCCAAAAAACCTACAACAATTAACAAAACAACTAGCTTTTTCATAAAACTTCTCCTTTCACGTAATGTTTCTTATGGTTAATAATTAATTAAAAACAAATAATGTATGCCTGATAAGGGAAAGCCGGAACTGGCCACATGTTAAAGTTCATGTACTGAATGAAATACAGAAAAAGTACACACTATATTAGATCTTCTGATGCAGCACCCATAGGAGCGCAGACCTTTACTCAACATGATATGTGATGTTGATTCAAGATTTTGATTGTAAAATGTGATATTATGCAAGGCCCCACAAAGGCATTTCTGTATCTTTGGTCTCAAATTTATTTATACGATAACAATAATACTATCGTCACATCAGGCTGTCTGAAACTCCTGGATTTGGATGCCTTTGCTAACAACTATTTTCTCGGTCTTGCCAAGCAAGGCATCAAATAACATGGCAATTATAGCCACGGGGACTGCACCTGCAATCATAATCCCCATATCCATCAAGGCAATACCCGTAAAAATCCAAAAACCAAGGCCTCCTCCCCCTATAAGAAAAGCCAGTGGGGCAGAGCCTACGATAATGGCCGTTGCCGTCCTGATTCCACCCATGATAACAGGCATAGCATTAGGGATTTCGATTTTGAATAAAATCTGATTGGGCGTCATTCCCATACCCGTTGCAGATTCAATTACATCGCTGCTTACAGATGTTATGCCAGTATAGGTATTTCTGACAATAGGGGCGACTGCGTGAAAAAAGAGTGCAATAAGGGCCGGGACAACACCAATTCCAGAAAGTCCCAAGAGTGGCAAAAAACCATAGGCCAAAGCAATAACTCCAAGAGAAGGAATACTCTGCCAGACATTCACTATTGCCATAATGATGGATCCAAAACGCTCAAAGCCTTTCCTGGTCATAATTATTCCAATGCCCACACCAATAGCTCCAGCAGTTGCCATACTTACAATAACCAGAAAAAAGTGCTCATAGTTCAGCCGGAAAAACTCAGCGAGATTGTCGGAAGTGTACTTCAGGGCACCGTAATATTTGTAAAGCCAGAGCACGATTATGATAGTCACTGTAACAGCAACAACCTTTTTGATAAATGGGTAGAATAACCTGACTTGCATAATCCTATCTCCTCAAAATATTTTTTATTCCTTCTTCATTCAGTGTGCCAAGGACCTTCTTATCTTCGTCGACTACGATAACATAGCCCAGCTCATGGGTAAATATCTCGGAAAGACCATCTTTAAGGCTGGAAGAGACTTGTGAAAAGGCTTCTGTGGGTTGTGTTATGTCTCCCACCTTATCCGCCTTTTTTGTTAATTCTTCCTTGTCTAACAAACCTATCAGGCGCTTATCGTTATCTACCACTATAAGGTGATCAAGCTTAAGTTCGGCGAGCATTGATTTTGCTTTTTCAATTGACTCATCCTGCAGGATCACAGGAGGGTCCGGCTTCATTGCAGTTTTAATCTTGAGGAGGTTAAGGCGTTTAAGAGTACGATCGCCCCCAACAAAATCTTTGGCAAATTCATTGACAGGTTCGGTGAGTAATTTTTCAGGAGAGGCAAACTGCACAAGCTTTCCGTTTTTCAAGAGGCATATTTTGTCACCCATCTTTATGGCCTCATCAATGTCGTGGGTAACAAATACAATTGTCTTTTGTACCTTTGCTTGAATTTTTAAAAATTCATCCTG
>CAYMVB010000264.1:0-23954 GCA_964393665.1 uncultured Desulfobacteraceae bacterium
CATGCATGTATGAAACAGAAAAAACATAAAACAACGAAGACTCTAATGGATAAGAACGCTTTAAATTATGAAGTTTGCCCACGTTGTTTAGGAACAGGCCTGATATGCTCTTGTGAACCAAAGATTTCTCCAGGATGCTGCTGCGCAGACTATGCAAATGCGCTATGCCCAGAATGCAAAGGTACTGGGAAGAGATTATTGAGGGCATAATAGTTATTACATCCTGTAGTTAGTAATAGTTACCTCTTTTTCAGATATGCATAAGCTTTCTTTAGTCTCCTATCAGCATAGTATGAAGCTTAGATATCATTAAATAAAAACTTTTTCAGGGTTGCACTTGTTGAATGGCTTGCCAAATTTTACCTTTTCAAATATTTTTTACTACTAGCGCAGTAATTTAACCAAGTAATCACCAGTTTTAATTCTTGATCGCAGATAGAAATGATTATATTGACATAGAAGGGAAAAAGAAATAACATATAAACCTAAAAGGCAGGATTTTAAGATATGTTTGAGCTGTTAACTGAAAAACTTTCTAAGGTCTTCAATAACTTAAGAAGCCGGGGAAGGCTGAGTGAGAAAGATATACAGGAGGCTTTAAAACAGATACGATTGGCCCTTTTAGAAGCGGATGTTAACTATAAAGTTGTTAAAGATTTTTTAGAGGGAATAAAAGGGAGAGTTATTGGGCAGGAAGTTTTGGAAAGCCTTTCACCTGGTCATCAGGTTGTAAAGGTAGTCAATGAAGAGCTTATTAAATTGATGGGGGAAGGAAAGAGGGATTTACATTTTGAGGGGAAAACTCCTTTTAGCTTAATGCTTGTTGGGCTTCAAGGATCTGGTAAGACAACAACAGCTGGTAAGCTGTCAAATTATTTAAGAAAAAATGGAAGGCGCCCCTATCTCGTGCCGTTAGACACCAAAAGACCGGCAGCCATAGAACAGCTCCTGAAAATCGGCCAAGAGATTACTATTCCTGTTTACCCATCTAAGAGTACTGACCGGCCTGAGGATATATGTGTTAAGGCAATGGAAGTTGCGGTAAAAAATGGGTCAGATGTATTGATTATCGATACAGCAGGGAGGCTTCATATCAACGAGGAACTTATGGAGGAACTGTCTACAATTAAAAAAAGGATTAAGCCCACAGAGATCCTTCTTGTAGCAGATGCAATGACAGGACAAGATGCTGTAAACCTCGCACAAAAGTTTAATGAAGAAATTGATATTACGGGGGTTATTTTAACAAAGATGGAGGGTGACGCCAGGGGTGGGGCGGCACTTTCTATAATGAGTGTAATAAATAAACCCGTAAAATTCATAGGAACAGGAGAGCAGCTTAACGCGCTAGAGCCTTTTTATCCGGAGAGAATGTCTTCTAGAATTTTAGGGATGGGAGATATCCTGTCATTGATTGACAAGGCACAGTCTGAATTTGACCAAAAGGAGGCTATTAAGCTTTCGAAGAAGTTAGGAAAGGCAGAATTTGATCTCGAGGATTTCAAGAAACAACTTTCCTATATTCAGAAGATGGGTTCGATTGAAGAGATCTTAGGAATGTTGCCGGGTGTTGGAAAAATGATCAAGGCAGGCGGGGTCAATGCAGATGAAAGAGAGCTTGTGAGGGTTGAGGCCATAATAAATTCAATGACTGCAGATGAGAGAAGGGATTACAGGATAATAAATGGTAGCAGGCGAAAGCGCATAGCTTTTGGAAGCGGAACCAGGGTAGAGGATGTTAATAGGCTGCTAAAAAATTTTGGCCAAACAAAAAACATGCTTAAGAAATTTAGGAATGTGAAAAGAAAGGGCCTCCAGTCCATGTTTGACCTTAACTAATAGTATCAGTTCTTTTTTCGGAAAAGGAAGATTATATTTTGTTAAAATAAATTATACAGGTACAAAAAGATACTATAGGGTTTTTGTTAGTAATCAATATTAATTATTGACAATAATAAATAATTTTAGGAATATACAGACTTATGGTATGTAATCAAAATGTATGGGATTTTCGTTTGATAGTTTAACAATAAAGAAAGGGGGTTATATCCAAAAATATGCCAGTTAAAATAAGATTAACAAGAAAAGGAACAAAAAAAAGACCTTTTTACCGTATTATTGCCACTGATTCTGAGTCACCTCGGGATGGAAAATTCCTTGAGGTACTGGGTTATTACGATCCATTTAAGGATCGAGACTCTGCTCGAGTTGATAAAGAGAAGGCCGAAAAATGGTTGCAAAAAGGCGCCAAAATATCTGAAACAGCAAAATCCCTTTTAAGGAGGGAAGAGGCTCAAACAGCTTCCGAGTGAATGGATTAAGTTATTTTTTTAATAATTTGAGGTGAGGTGGAGCTATGGAGATGAAAGATTTGATAGAGTATATCGCTAAGGTTCTTGTCGATAATCCGGATGAAGTCAGGGTGACTGAGCTTGAGGGAAAGCAGACATCCGTTATTGAGCTGAGGGTTGCTAAGGAAGATCTGGGAAAGGTGATCGGTAAGCAAGGTAGAACAGCAAGAGCAATGAGGACAATACTTGGCGCGGCCTCAACCAAAATAAAGAAAAGATCCGTCCTGGAGATATTAGAATAGTTGGGTCAAAAAGACCTTAAAGATTTAATTCTTATAGGACACGTTATCCGACCACATGGACTGACCGGTCAATTAAGGATTGTTTCTTATTCAGAATCTAAGGAAACATTCTTCCGGGCCGGTTCTGTTTTTTTAAGCTTAGACAAAAACGAATTTTTTGAGAATGAGGTTGTTTCTTTAAAATTTCAGGGGTCTGCCTTTATTCTCAGATTAAGCCATATTAATTCAGTTGATGCGGCTGAGAGATATAAAGGTGCTGAAATACTAATAAGTAAAGAATCTTTAACAAAGAAAGACACGGATGAGTTTTTCTGGTATGAGCTTATAGGCCTTGATGTATATTTGCTATCAGGTAAATATCTGGGTGTGCTAAAGAGGATTTTTTCAACAGGCGCAAACGACGTTTATATAGTGGAAGGCGAGGGAAGAGAATATTTAATCCCTGCGACTCATCAGGTTATTAAGGAAATTATTATTGGCGATAAAAAAATGATTATTTCACCAATAAAGGGATTGCTGGATATTTGATGAGGTTTGACATACTCTCAATTTTCCCGGAAATGTTTGACCAATTTATAAAACAGGGTATTATAGGTCGGGCAGTAAGGGATAAAAAAATTATCATAAATCTGGTTAATATTAGAGACTTTGGTGCGGGGCCCCACTTAATGACAGATGATAGGCCTTTTGGAGGCGGTGATGGCATGGTAATGAAGCCCGACACAATTTATAAGGCCTTGAAGTCCATCTTAGTTTTAGATTATGAGAGAAAAATTTTATTTCTAACGCCTCAGGGTCAAAAATTCAATCAGTCTTTAGCTGGAAAACTTACTAATCTTGAGCAAATTGTTTTAATATGCGGGCGATATGAAGGGATAGATGAGAGGATAAGAGCTGAATATGCAGATATGGAAATATCTGTAGGGGACTATATCTTGACGGGTGGCGAATTGCCTGCAATGATTGTCGTAGAGGTTGTGAGCAGGTTACTTCCCGGTGTTTTAGGAGGTAGCAGGTCTAATGTAGAAGAATCCTTTGAGGGTAATTTGTTAGAATACCCACAATATACCAGGCCAAGAGTTTTTCATGGTCAAGAAGTTCCACCTGTTTTATTATCCGGAGACCATAACAAAATAAGACTCTGGAGAAAAGCCCAGTCTATTAAAAGGACATTTGAGAGAAGGCCTGATTTATTAGACAAGCTAAATCTTAGTGAGGAGGATAGAACTATACTTAGAGAAATAAAGAGAGAAAAAAATGGTCCTGAAGCGGAAAAGAAGGATAATACTCAAGACAATCCTGAATAGTTTTACAGCATTGAATATCCTTACCTTCTCGAGCAATTCTCTTTTTTTGATGGCCTTGCCGAAAAAGGAATTAGATTGTTTTGTCTCGATTTTTATTATTTTTTAGAACGTATACAAGTTTCTATGCTCCTAACCGTAAAAGAGTAATAAAAAATTTTTGAAATTGCAGAAGCTAAAAGGTGTATAAACGCAAGAATGTCTTTGCTTATGTTACAACGTTATATGTGAACGGTGAGCTTGAAATTTTTAAAAGCGCATCCTTTTTATATAGGGCTGCTTCATTATCCCGTGTATAACAAAAATGGGGATATAATTGCTTCAGCAATAACAAATCTCGATATTCATGACTTGGCACGATGTGCTGAAACTTATGGCGCTAAGAGATTTTATATTATAAATCCCTTTGAAGATCAGCAAAGACTTATAAAACGAATTTGCCGTCATTGGACAGAGGGTTTTGGAGCTGGTTATAATAAACATAGAAGGGATGCAGTGTCTCTTGTCTCAATTGCTGCAAGCCTTGAGTCAGCAATTTCAGAGATTGAAAGCAATGAAGGTGAGACACCAATCTTAATAGCTACTGACGCAGCAAGAAACACGATTAAGAATATTACGTATAATTTGGCAAAAAAGATTGTAGCCTCTGACAGAATGGTAATGATTCTGTTTGGCACGGCATGGGGGATATCAAAAGAACTTATAGAAAAATCAGATTACATTTTAGAGCCTATTTTTGGTGTTTCTGATTACAACCATCTTTCTGTAAGGTCTGCCTCTGCAATAATTCTGGACCGGTTGTTTTCCCAGTTTACCATTTTTCGGGAATAGAAATATAATTTGGAGTTAAGGAGAATTTTGTAATGAATCAAATAGAAATGATTGAGAAGGAACAAATGAGATTAGACATACCCTCATTCGGGACCGGAGATAGCGTTAAGGTATACAGCAGAATAAGGGAAGGCGATAAAGAGAGGATACAGGTATTTGCAGGGGTAGTAATCAGGAAGCGGAAAGGTAATACAGGCGCAACATTTACTGTAAGAAAAATATCCTATGGTGTTGGGGTAGAAAAAATTTTCCCCCTGCATTCCCCAGCAATAGATAAGATAGAAGTAGGCTCAAGAGGTAAGGTGAGGAGGTCTCGGCTTTACTATCTGCGCAACTTGAGAGGTAAGGCAGCTAGGCTTAAGGAAAGAAGAACCTGATATCGATCTATATGAATAATCTTTTTTATGAATATCAGGCAAGGCGTAAAGGTTATTCCTTGATAGCAGGTATTGATGAGGCTGGCAGAGGGCCTTTGGCGGGACCGGTGGTTGCTGCAGCTGTTATTTTCCCGGAAAATGTTGAGTTACATGATGTTAAGGACTCAAAAAAAATGTCTGAAAAGGCAAGGAAAAGAGCCTTCTTACTTATTCAAAAAAGCTCAGTAGCGACAGCAATATCTGTGGTTAATCCTGATGAAATTGACCGGGTTAATATTCTACAGGCTACTTTAATGGCAATGAAAAAGGCGATATTAAGCCTAAATCCCAGCCCCGATTATCTGTTAATAGACGGAAACCATCCTGTTGATTATCCCATCAGTCAAAGGTGCATTATAAAAGGCGATCAATTATCTCTCTCAATATCCGCCGCATCTGTATTGGCGAAGGTTTATAGGGACTCAATTATGTACAGTTTCCATGACCTTTATCCCCAGTATGGCTTCTTTTCAAATAAGGGTTATGGAACATCTGAGCACATAAACGCTATAGTTCGTTATGGTCCATGCCCTATACATAGGCTTACTTTTAAGCGTGTACGCTCGTGACAAGGGAAAGGATTTCTTTAGGAAAATATGGTGAATTTCTGGCGGAAGAAAGACTAAAGGATCTTGGTTACAAAATCTTAGAGAATAATTATACATGCAAATTAGGGGAGATAGATTTAGTTGCCAAGGACAATGATGTCCTTGTTTTTGTGGAAGTAAAAACAAGAAGGAACACGCCCTTAGGACAGGCTAAGGATTCAGTCAATGAAAGAAAGCAGAGACAGATTTCCAAGGTAGCTCTTTATTATATGCAATCCAGGCACCTCACAGAGGTTAAAGCAAGATTCGATGTTGCAGCAGTAACTTTAGTTGATGGAAAAAAGGATATTGAGGTGATAAAAAATGCATTTGAGCTGGCTTATGCATAAATATACTTGTATAAAGGTTTCATCTTAATGGCTTCGGAAGGCAATGACTTAACTAAAGGAAAGCTTTTTATTGTCTCTACGCCAATTGGTAACTTAGAAGACATTACGTTAAGGGCACTGAGGGTGCTTAAGGATGCAAAATTAATTGCTGCTGAAAATAGAGAACACACAAGAAAATTATGCTCTCATTATGATATACAGACACCAATAACTGTCTATAACAGTCACAATAAGAGATTTAAGGGGTTGCAACTTATTGAAAAGGTTAAATTAGGCATGAACATAGCCCTTGTTAGCGATGCAGGAACACCCTGTTTATCTGATCCAGGCTCTAAACTCGTTCAGGAGGCCTTAGATGAGGGCATCACGGTGGTACCTGTACCAGGTGCATCAGCATCCCTAGCAGCACTTTCTGTTTCTGGATTGCGGACAGACAGATTTGTTTTTGTTGGCTTTTTATCGAATAAAGGGGGGCGCAGACGAAAAGAGCTAAAAAAACTTCAGGCTGAATTGAGAACAATGATATTCTTTGAATCACCCCATAGACTAATCAAGATGCTCGAGGATATGGATGATATATTAGGAGATAGAAACATAGCCCTTGGAAAAGAAATTACAAAAGTTTATGAGAATTTTATACGGGGTCCAATACGTGAGGTTTTATCCATAATTAAAGGTGATGTTATTAGGGGTGAATATACCATTGTTGTGGAAGGCTTAAGGGATGATGAGAGATAAAGGCTGTAAGATAAGAGTAAAGGATTTTTGCTGAAAGCCTGCTTCATCTGTTTTTAAACTTACTTTTCAAAATATATAATTTTTTGGACCTTTATAGGTACTTATTAGAATCATTTGTCGTGTTTCTTTTTTATTTAAATCTTGGTTATTGTTTCGTTTAGTGGAATTATTTTGAGGAGAGCTTAGATACAAGTAAAAGCAGAATATGTGAATAACTAATTATGCAAGAAAAAAGAAAATTAAAAATAATCAATGAACTTGGTATGCATGCGCGGGCAGCAGGCAAGATAGTAGAGTTGGCAAGGCAGTATAAGTCAAAGGTAGTTTTAAAAAAAGATGGTAGGGAGGCAGATGGAACTAGCATTTTGTCAATTCTCTCGCTTGCATGTCCCATGGGGAGCGAAATCGAGGCCTTTATAACAGGAGATGACGCAAGGGAATTCATGGGTGACCTGGAAAGACTTTTTAAAAGTCGTTTCGGGGAGAATATTAAAAGCAGGTATCGGTCAAAGAAAAAGATACTTAAAGGGTTTCCTGTTTCTCCAGGTGTTGTCTTTGGGAAGGCTCATCATCTGGACAGATACAAGACTAAGATTTTCAGGAGGAGGCTGTTTAACAAGAATGAAATAGTATCGGAAATCGATCGTTTTAGACACGCTGTTGAAGTCGCCAGGGAACAGATTATGAAACTAAAGTCCAAAATACCGTCGCAGGTCAAGGGGTATGCCTTTATTTTGGATACCCATTTAATGATGCTTGACGACAGTGAATTGTTTGACTCAACCCTAAAAAAAATACGGAAGGAGAAGATCAACGCCGAATGGGCCTTAGAGAAATCTGTTAATAGAGTTAGACACATTTTTAAGACTGTTGGCAATGACTATATTGGCGGACGAATGGATGATGTGGATAGTGTAGGAGAGAGAATATTGAGACACCTAACCGGGGTACATGCCGAAAGCCTTGCCTCTATCAAGAAAGAGGTTATACTAATAGCCCACAGACTTTCTCCATGCGATATTGTTGAGATGAACGTTGGAAACGTTATGGGTATATTGACAGATGTCGGTGGCAAAACATCACACATGGCTATTATGTCTGAGGCCCTGGAAATACCTGTAGTGGTTGGATTGGAAAATGCTACTGATAAAATAGTGGACGGAGATATATTGATCGTAGATGGTAACGTAGGCGATGTAATTATTAACCCAGATCCTGAGACCATTATAGCGTATGAAGAAAGAAAGAAACAGTATAATATTTATAAATCTGCCATACATGAAGCAACACACCTTCCTGCAGAGACACTCGATGGACGAAAGATAAAGATAAAGGCAAATATTGAGTTTTCAGAAGAGGTAAACACGGCTATAAAGAACGGGGCAGAGGGTGTAGGACTCTACCGGACGGAATATCTATATATGGTTAGGAGAGATTTTCCAGATGAGGAAACGCTTTTTAAAGATTATAAAAATATTGCTGAAGCAATAGCACCGCATTCCGTGACTATAAGAACTTTGGATATTGCAAGCGATAACATCATTTCAAATAAAAATGTCATAAAAGAACAAAATCCTGCATTAGGCTTTAGATCTATCCGGTTTTGTCTCAAGGAAAAAGATGTTTTTAAAACACAGTTAAGGGCAATTCTAAGGGCCAGCGCCTTTGGAAAGATAAGGGTTATGTTTCCGATGATATCAGGCCTCCCACAGTTTTTAGAGGCAAAGAGGATCCTTAAAGCGGTTATGCGATCCCTTGATAAACAAGGAATTGAGTACAACAAGGATATACCAATTGGCATTTTATTAGAGATACCTTCTGCTATTTCTATTGCCGATATTCTCGCAAAACATGCTGATTTTTTTTCCATTGGAACTAATGACCTGATTCAATATGCATTAGCTATAGACAGGGATAATGAACATGTAGCTCATTTATACGAGCCTTTCCATCCAGCAGTCTTAAAAATGGTACAACAGGCAGTAGATGCGGCTAAAAAGGAAAAAATAGGTATTTCAATATGTGGTGAGATAGCTGGCGATCCACTCGCAGTTTTGGTACTCCTATTTCTTGGGTTAGAGGAATTCAGCATGAATATAGGCTCAATACCAACGGTTAAAAAAATAATAAGGGCGTTGCCATTAATTAAGGTGACAGGTAGCTTAAAAGGCATATTGGACTTATCAACCAGTGATAAAATTGAGAAATTTGTTTTAAAAAAGGCACGATCTATGTTGCCCGATATTTTTAAGCAAGACCTCTTTAAATATAGAACATCAGGCTATTAATCGGCACGTTTGAGATGGGGAAAAAAATTGTATGTCAGAATAGAAAGGCACGGCACGATTATTTCATTGATGATGTTTACGAGGCAGGAATTGTTTTGCATGGGCCGGAGGTCAAATCCCTAAGGGAAGGAAGAGCCAGCCTCAGCGATAGCTACGCAAAGGTGAAAAATGGCGAGCTTTTCTTATTTAACATGCATATACCGCCATACCCATTTAGCCATTATTTGGACATGGACCCCAAAAGGACAAGAAAACTTCTGATGAAAAAGAAAGAGATCAAGAGATTAATAGGCAAGACAGAAGAAAAAGGATATTCGCTGATACCTCTGTCAGTTTACTTATTAAGGGGATTAATCAAGATTGAACTTGCCCTTGCAAAAGGAAAAAGAAAGTATGATAAGCGACAATCATTAAAAGAAAAGGAAATAAAAAGAGAATTAAGCCAAATGAATAGGAGAGGTGTATCTTAAACTGTACTTCTATTATTTCAAGAAAAAAAAGGGAATCTTTTCAAATGAGAATAATGTAGAGGAAGTGAAAAAAAAGTAGCCAAGCTATATAGAAATATAATAAACTTATAGCTGACAAAATGTTAGGCTTTTCACATGGCCCCGGCAATAATAACCTCAGGAAGGCTATTTTAGATAAGATTTTAACCTTTTTAAAGAAGTAGCTTTCGATGAACGGTTTATGAGAATTTAGCTGAATTAATTCATTAAGAAAAGCCTGCGGTCTAATAAATCCTTTAAGTTTATTATTGCTAATTTTAAATTTTTAAAAGGGACATTTTTTTAAATCTCAATAATTACGAGGTTATGCTTTTATGGGAAAGGCATATTTCAGGGTCTATGAAGGACTGAATGACTATTTGCCCGAGGAAAGAAGAAAAAGAACTTTTAGTTTTTATTTAAAAGCTTCGACTAGCGTTCAAGATGTGGCTTCCTCTCTGCTTATACCACCTGAAAAAATTGAGCTTGTGCTTATAAATGGCGAATCAGCTTCTTTTAAAAATGATATAAAAAATGGTGATAGAGTCAGCTTTTACCCTAAATTTGAATTTTTTGATATTAGTAGCCTAACAAAATTCAATGGAACCAATTGATAATGCTTATTAAAGACTCATAAATCTAAAATTGAGGAGGAGTTTAAGATGGCAAGAAAAACAATTGATGAAAGTGTGAAGAAAAAAATATCAGAGTCTCATGCAAAGGGTAATCCTATGAGAAAAATTGCAAGAGAATTTGGGATAAGCTTATCAAGCGTTCATAGGATCGTCACAGGTGAAACTGCAAAAACGCCTAAGAGTAAAGTCAGTAAGTCAAGAGATAAAGAAGAAAGAAAAAAGAAGATAGCAGAATTGGAAAAAAAGATTGCAGCGCTGGAGAAAAAGATTCAGGAGATAGAGGAAAGCAGAAGGTTGTAGGAAAAGATGAAGCATTTTACCATATTTATTCATGGCCAGGAGAGCAGCAGCCAGGGAACTAAAGGGGTCTTTTTCAGAAATCTTTTCCCAGAAATGATAATTCCAGACTTTACAGGCGATGTTTCTGAAAGAATGTTAAAGCTCAATGAGTTACTTAAGGACAAAGAGGAGATAATGATGATAGGTTCTTCCTTGGGTGGTCTCATGGCTGCGTTATATACGTTTGAAAATAAGAAAAAAATTAAAAAGCTAATACTGCTTGCACCGGCCATTAATCTTCCTGAATTTAATCCATACGTTTCGCAAACCATTAGTATTCCAGTTTACGTATTTCATGGAAGAGAAGATGAATTACTCCCCCTTAAGGACATCCAGGATATTTCAAAAAAGGTTTTTACAAACCTTAAATTTATGGTCCTTGATGACGATCACCGACTATCTAGAAGATTTACATCGATTGACTGGGCTAATTTGTTAGAAAATTAAAGGGTTTACTTTTAAAGGTTACATTTAATGAAAACCCATGCCAAAAAAAGTGCATGGATGTTGTTTTTGCAAAAGTAATATCTTACAGTCAATTAATTTACCCATAATCGGGGCTTGTCTCAATTTCTTGTTCTCTTTTAAAAAATAAAAATCTACCCGGAATTATGTTATTGTAACTCAAGGGCACCAAAACTATTTGCCTTGTGGTGCCGCTTTATATCTATAATTATTGAAGAGTTTTTACAATATCCAGTTAATGGTTACTTGCTAATTTAGAATTCGATGTGTGAATCTACCTCGAAAGGAGAGATTAGCTATGTCGACACAAGAAAATAAAAATATTGCGCGACGCTTTCTCCAGGTTTGGGGCGATGGAGATCTCGACATAATAGAGGAACTTGCTGCACCTTCACTTTCAGTCCAGTATCCAATTATGCCGCAAGTTGTTCAAGGAAGCAAAGCTTTTAGAAAGGTCATGGAAAATTTCCGGTCAGCATTCCCTGATTCAGAACTGAAAGTCGAGGAAGAGATTGCCGAAGGTGACAAAGTTGTAATACGCTGGAGTTTTTCCGGAACTCATCAGGGCATTCTTTTACATTTTCCTCCAACCGGAAAAAGGGTGAAATGGACTGGAATCACGATATATAGGATTGCAGATGGAAAGATAATGGAGGAGAAGGGAGAGGAAGATTTCCTTGGGTTTTTGCGTCAAATTGGAAGTGTTCCATAAACCGGATAAGACAAAGCTATAACCCTGTTATTGTTTAAAGCATATTGCCAAATGCCAGAGCAGCCCGACTTATACCAACGCCCTTATCTGGGTTGATAAATTCTCCACCTTTGCTGAAAAATGGGTGATATTCTAGACGATACGTTTCAATGGATACGGAAAGTCCCTTGAGCTTCGGATAGTCGCGTTTTTTATTCGCAATCATTTGGGTGAGGTTCATGAGAATCCCTTCTTTTGCCTCCTCAATTGGTAATGTTGCCTGATACAAATTTCTTTGAGGGAGCGTCGCTGATTCATAATCATAAGGACGAAGAACCGTTACTTGCTTGCACAGGCGCAAGTATAGAGCTGGATTAACCTTGAAGGCAGGGGACCAAAAATGCAAAGGAGAATTTTCGATATCTTTTGTTATAGCCTTGGGGAGATTGGCAATCCTAATCAGGTCAGCATAAGAGGAGAGGTCTATGCCATCAAATTTTGCCTTTATCCGCCAGAAAGGAAGATAAACCGTATTTTCATCCATTATGGGGCCTATCATGGTTACTGCCTTGATTCTATCAAAATTTTGTCCTTGTAATGTCCATGCAGAATTGCAGTTTTTGCATATCATAACCAGCGATCCTTTCTCTCCCGCCATATCCCAGCCGCAGTATGGGCAGATGGTGGGAATAAATTTTATTCCCGTTTTCGGTGTGACTGTTTGTGAGGATAGCTTTTCTATAAAATCAGCCCCAGCTGTTAAAAGAGGCTTTCCGAGTATGCCATCATAAAATTTTTTGTCGTAAAGAATCAGTGGTGAATATATAAGGCTTATCGCTTCTCCTATGAAGCTGTTGTGCAGGCTTTTTTGCTTGTTGCGGACAAATTGGGGAAGTGCCTGCTCCAACGAAAGTTGTGGCTTTATAAAATGACCTTTTGTGTTGGCGGTAACGAAGTGAAGCTTACGTGTCTGAGGGCGCATGCCGATCGAAGATCGGAGGGCGGAGTCTTCCAGCGCAATTATATTTGTATCAAGGAAACGATAGGTCAAGGTAGGCAGGGTCGCCTTAAAGGAAGATCCCTTAAAACGCCAGTAAGGGATATAAAACCGTTCCCCCTGGGATCCTATTTTAGTAGAGGGTGGGAGATAATAACAGAAATACCCACCCGGTACGAGGTAAAGGCGCGTTCTGCAGAATGGGCAATCCAAGATATGATCTGTTTCTGAAAGTATTATAGGAGCACCGCATTGCGGGCAGCTTTGTTCTATTTGCCAATTTGAGTTAATCACAGTTTTTCGCCACACTGGTTGCAGAAGGTGGCAGCAGGCAGATTCATTGCTCCGCAGTGGAGGCATTTTTTCTCTTGCGGTTTTTCGTCAACCAATCGCCCGCATGAAGGACAAAATTTGGCATCCAGAGGAAGATCCTTTCCACAGAAGGGGCATTTTTTCATTATTATCAGTTGTTGGCCGCAATAGGGGCAAAACTTTGCATTCCTTGGTATAGGCTGCTTGCATGCAGGACAAAGGATTTCCTCAGGGGTAGATGTTTGTGCGATTTTGCCCTGGAAGGTGCTTGCAAGCATTGAGGGCATCATAAAGCCCATTCCCATACCAAGGCCGGCCCCCGCTTCACCCTGCGTTTGTGATGCAGTTTCGAGTGCCATTGCAGCTTTCATTTTCAGCAGCTTATTGATATCATCAAAGACGCCGAGTCTGCTTTTGTCATCAATAGCCTTCTGGACATCTGGCGGTGGGGTTATTGAATTTATATATAGATCGTTTAGTTGCAGCCCAAATTTCGTGAAATCGTGTACAAGCAATGCTTGTAGTTCGTCTGACAGCTCATTGTAACGGGCTGGTAAGTCAAAAATGGTATCTATGCTTTCTCCCATAAAGTCATTGAAACGGGAGACAATTACCCGATTAAGGTAATCAGATATCTCTTCAGTTGCATATATGCCCTGTGTACCAACCAGGCTATTGATAAAGAGAACAGGCTGGAGAATCCTGATGTTGAAAACCCCGAATGCTCGCAGGCGAATAAGGCCCAGCTCCTTATCACGAAAAGCAACTGGGTCACGAGTTCCCCACGTAAGGTTGGTAAAGACTTTCATGTTTGTGAAATAAACCTCGGCGCGCAGGGGGCTAGTCATCCCCCAGGGTATGCTGGCAATTTTAGTAAGCAGCGGGATATTGGCTGTTTCTAAAGTGTGACGTCCCGGCCCAAAGGCGTCGTAAGCTTTTCCATTGTAAAAGAATACCGCTGCTTGGCTATCACGCACCGTGAGCTGCGCTCCCCATTTGATCTCGCCTGAACCATCTTCAGGGATGCGGTGAACCAGTTCTTTGCCTGATTCGTCAAACCACTCTATTACCTCCAGAAAAAATACATTGTTTGTTCCCATGATTTACCTCCACTGATAGTCATCTATGGTTTTTAAAACAATTGTTCATTATGATACAGTAACAAAATTAAAACTCCCCATGACAGGGGGGTTAAGGCGAGGCGGAGTATTGTCATTTTTTTTAAAAGATTATTTCCAAGACAATTTCATAAAATTTTTTCTCGATAAAGGAAATCATCGTGTTGGAGTTTGGTGAAAAGAAGAACCTGGCTACGATTGATAAGGGCACCTTTTTTGTGAAGAAGAGCATAAGAAAACTATGGTTTTGTGTCAAGCACAAAATCCCTACATGAGGCTCCAATTGGGGGCTTTTCATTCATGTTGTTACATGTTAATGTGTGGGCGCAGAAAGGTTTTGAAGGATTTATTGCTTCAAATGAGTAGAGTAGTGCAAATTTAGAGGGACATCATGCCTAATTCCCTTGACTCAATGGTAGTACGGGATATAGTAATATATTTGTGACAGGAATATCCTAAGCAGTGGTAGTATCGGCGAGCCCTTTAAGGGTTTGTATTTACTTTTTTCAAGGCTTTAGTAAATATGGCTCATCATTTTAGTCCTGATTAAGCAAGATAAGGACTCTTTGGACAAAAAATTGTAAATACCCTTATCGGGCAAGATGGCTCTTAGACTTACTTATGTATAATATCTTTTTTAGCTTATTTTTTACGTACATACCATTAGGTTTCACATTTTTAAAAATGTAAGAAAGTTAAGATATGAACCAATGTCTGGTTCAGAGAGGAGAGATTGTGTTGCGGGAGATTTTTCGCTGGATTGGAGACGAAGCGCTTTTAAATAATCTTGTAGCGGGATTTTCAACCATAGTTTTATTGATACTTATAGCGCTTTGTATTGTAATTCTTTCAAAGGGCGCTGATTGGATGATCGATGGAGTCGTTCACCTCGCACGCAGGACTGGCTTGCCGAGAATAGTCATCGGTGCGACAATAATTTCTCTTGGGACAACTATGCCAGAGGCCTTTGTATCTGTAATGGCCGCATGGATGGGAAACCCAGGTTTGGCCTTAGGCAATGGCGTTGGATCAATTATTGCCGACACCGGCTTGATTTTTGGGTTGACATGCCTTTTAGCAGCCGTGCCTGTTAACCGGTTTATCCTTAATAGGACGGGTTGGGTACAGGTAGGCGCAGCCACCCTGCTTGTCATAATTTCGCTTATCGCTTTGGACACAATGGGCGGGCAGGCTGTTCTGAAAAGATGGGTTGGTTTTCTCTTTATCCTTTTGTTGGTCGGGTATATGTATATAACCTACGTTTGGGCCAAACAAGGAAGCGGTATGGCAATAGAGGGCGAACAGGTAGATGATTCCGAATTAATGAAACTCGGGGTATGTTGGTTGATGTTAGTAGGGGGCTTGATTTTAATTGTGGTTGGTGCCCGAATACTGGTGCCAAGTGCTACAGAAATAGCATGCAGAATTGGCGTGCCTGAGGATGTAATTGCCGCCACCATGGTTGCCCTTGGCACATCCTTGCCGGAGCTAATGACCGCTATCGCATCTGTAAGAAAAGGGCATCCTGAAATTACGGTGGGCAATATTGTTGGTGCAGATGTCCTGAATTGCTTTTTTGTTATTGGTGCTGCTGCAGCAGCGAGGCCTCTTGCAATTCCGTCTAACTTCTTCACTTTTCACTTTCCAGCCATGCTCCTCATCCTTTACTCTTTTCGCTTCTTCATATTCAAAAATAGGGATGGTCATTTCAAAAAGGTACAGGGAGCTTGGCTTTTAAGCATATATTTTGTTTATATAGTCCTTCAGTATGCCTTTAACATCGGTAAAGTCGGAGGATAATAAGGTTTATGGATTTTATTATAATACATGGCGGAATTTATGACCTGATGACAAGATCTATGATAAAACATCATACCGTATAGCCAACAGGAAACCTTAAATTCCTCCCAGTAATTATTTATTGCAGCATTGCTGGATTCTTTCTGGGTTTTTAGAATAGATGTGATACTATTCCGACTATAAGGAAAGGTTAATGCATGAGTTTTTTAAATGGTATAATGTACCATCTGAGGGGGCTAAAATTCGCATTAAAAAGCCTGAAACTATTTTTATTGGGACTGTCACGGTTGATTGTGGTCGTCCTTTTCATGGTTTTAATGGCAGGGCTTGTTCTCTACTACCATTCGGACATCTTGAACCTTCTATGGGTTCGTCCGGAAAGTAGCTGGCTTATTTGGCTATGGCACCTGGTTTCCTGGATGCTGACCCTAATCCTGATCGGCATCTCAACCATATTTGCTTACCTGATTGCACAGATATTGTTTAGTGTCCTTATCATGGATCTTATGTCCCGTATTACCGAGTTCATGATAACAGGTCAGGTCAAGGAGCCACAAAAGATACCTTTGTGGCACCTGTTTTTTTATCTGATTCGCCAGGAAATCCCCCGGGCTATTCTGCCTATTTTAATTTCTCTTACCCTCATGATTCTAGGCTGGCTGACGCCCTTTGGCCCCGTATTGGCCCTTTTTTCCTCGGCATTGGCCATAATTTTCCTTGCATGGGACAATACGGACCTGATACCTGCCAGACGCCTGGAGCCTTTCAGAAAGAGGTGGAGCCGCCTGAGCAAAAACATCCTTTTTCATCTGGGGTTTGGGATACCTTTTCTGATACCATTGCTAAATATTATTTTCCTTTCTTTTGCCCCAATTGGGGCTACCCTTTATCATCTGGACAGACAGGACTGAATGCATATATATGATAAGATTTGGCCGCAATTACTGGCATATATTTTGAGTGATGGAAGGAAAAATAAAATTTTCAATCGAGCAAACAGAAGTGAGCTTACTGAAAACGGTAAATATTGTTGGGCGCTTTAATCATGAATTTACATTCAAGAAAAGGTTGCGAAGATACGACCTCTCGAGAATACGTATGCATATATACTTCTCGCTTTTATTTTACAGAACATTTAATTGCACCGTAGACCATCCTTAGGTGAAAGCATAAAACAGCCTTCCATTTTTTAAGGGATGGCTTTATGATAATTTTACTCAAGGGAGTTGACAAGTACCTGAGTCTTTCCTTAGAATTAAAATATGATGACCTCTGATAAGCTTATAAATGAGTACAAATTCGAATTAGTAGAAGACCACCATCATCCTGGAAGTGGGAACTATAGTGTTCGTGTAAAATTATCGGATGATATCAGTACCGTTTTTCCGTATCTCAACACTCTTCTTGATGATACCTGGTATGATTACAAAAATCGTATCCTCATAGGATCTAGAAACAAAACACGGCATGCTTTTCGTCCCCGCGAAATCCATGTTGCCGTGCTTGCAGACCGATCTAACGTGGCAGATATTGCCGGAGAAGCAGTAGATTTTGTCAATAAAGCGTGGAAAGAGCATGATCATATTGTGCCCAGTTTGATACAGCGCAAACTTCCAGCGGTCTATGAAATCTACAAATTTCTTCCCCAGACTAATTGTAAAAAATGTGGTTACCCCACATGCCTTGCCTTTGCATCTGCGTTGCGCAGTGGTGAGGTGAAGCTAGAGCAGTGCCCGTTACTATTAGAACCAGAGTATTCCCGTAATAAGGAACATATCATCAGTCTTTTTTCTGCTGATTAGATTTTAATTTCAATAGCCTGGATACGTGCAATATGAGTTTTATCGTACTTGAAATAGCTATGGGATCATGTGGTATGATGGTGATATGGTTTAATCTTGACGGGTATGCGCCGGGGCGGGACAGCAAAGTTTTTCAGGCCGCAGGAGGTGGCTACTGCATAATCTGGGTTTATCAATATTCTTTCCAGAAGGTATGACAAGGAATCTATGTTCAACAATTTGGATTTATGTAGCTATATCTGCAGTAATTTTTCTATTCGCTCATGAAGGGCTGAAATTAGTTAAGAGAAGGCGTGTGTAAAGCTAAGGCGATTTTAAGAGAACCTTTTTGCTCCTTCATGATTACCGCTGGATATGAGTGTGGCTAAAATGCAAAAGGAACGATTACGGAAAAAAAGAATGAACCTATTGCTGCTAACGCTTAATTTTCGTAAACTTCGATCCCTCAAGGGTTAGATTATACATAAAGCCTTTGTTACTGAAGACAAATCCAACAATAGGTTTGTTTACTTCGATACTGTTAATATCTTCACCTACTCCCCATTTCAGCACTGCAACTGATCCATCCACACCGGCTTTCCAGCCATCGCTTGTTCTGAAATTATCAAGTGCTTTTTTCTTTAGAAAGACTATTACTATGGATTTTGATTGGACTCCAAACTGCAAGCCGATTGATGCTGATGCAGTGCTATAATATTCAGCGGTTTTACCATCAATGCGCAGAACGCCTTCACCGTATTCTCCACCAATTCCAAAGCCGGCCTTTAACACGCTGGGAAACACTAATACACCTTTGGCGTTTTTAAGGAATTCAGCGCCACCAGTTACCTCTTGTGCAAATTTTTTTAACGTGGCATCCGATTTAATATTCAGCTCTTGCGCCGAGGCGGCAGATGTCTGGGAAACGAATAAAAGGCTGCCTAAGGCAAGCCATAATGTGATGAATAAATGCTTTTGTATATGTACTTTTGTTATAGTGTTCATTTTACAACCCTCAACCGATAGCTTTGACGTAACTTCTTCCACAATGCCCTTATGATTAATGCGGAGGCATCAGCTTCACTAAGGTCGTTGTTTTTAGAGGCAGAAAGGCAGGATTGCATCAATGGTAGGTTGCCTGTCCATAATCCGAATTCCTCTCTTATATAGCGGCCTATGGTATGTTGGAGAGGGTGGAGATCCTCCTCATTCATTTTTGCTACGTATGCCTTGTCTTTTAACGAGAAGTCCTTGATGAGCCGTGCGACGGCCTCATCAATTGTTTTTGGAAGGTGTGCATTTCCCATCAGATCATCAACCGAGGGTGAAGGACGGGAGGTATTTGGGGTGCTGGTTTCCATGAGATTCAGATGAAAGGTGGTTTGAATGAGATCAAAGGCTGCCTGATAGATCTTTGGGTCTTCGCTGGCCCTTGGTCCTGCGACATTGAGCTTCTCTATCTTATTGTTCAAAATCCAGGAATTGATCCTCTTTGCCGCTTCAAAGCCATTAATCTTATTCAGGTCTATATGAAGCCAGGGGCGGTGGTAATGCTTTGCCATTCTTCGAGTATAATACGAGCCACCAGTCAGTTTTCCATGCGAGATAAGTAATGTTGCGTCAGAGTCAAGGACATTTTGTTCAGTTCGTTTGTAGTAGCTTATTGTCGGCATTTCTTTAAGTTTGTATTGATGAGGAAGAGGCCCATTCTCAGTTCTTCGGCCTTTTGGAATCCAACCTCCGTGGGGAATAGCGAATTTTATGGCAACATCCAATGCGGCTTGATCGGCCCCGGTTTGCCCTCCTGAGATGATTTCTTTAATCATTGCAGGCTCCTGAAATTTTTTCATTGACTGTTTTATTACTATAGTGTGGATACTTGTCAGTGTCAATTTTTCGTGGAGTTTTTTAAGATCCTCTGGTATTTGAGGCTACCCTGAAGTGAACCAAGCAGGGTTACTGCATACAATTAAGAATGAGAAGGTATGGCTAGCAAAGGGGAGCATAAAGTATCTATTGAGTTACTTGATGGTTTATGCCTTGGTTTTTCTAAGTGCAATAAAGATTACACGATAATGGTAGGATGATAGTGAGAAAAATTTTTGTATCGCATTTTTGTCATTTTATATCTTGGATTCATATGCATGGCCGCTTTATCCCTTCATATCAAGTTTTTTGACCCAATTGTGGCATATTGCAGATATATATCTCCTGAACATTTCGTGTTTAGTCTTGCCGGGGTATATTAAGGCGTGTTTGACCAGCACATAATGTTTGGGTTGTGAAGTAGTGGGATGTGTATTAGATTATAATGATTGGCAAATGTTGATGATGTATCTGTACATATCTCGGCGAAAATATGAACAAATACATCAAGTTGAGGGATATTCAATAATTAACTTATTTCATTTTTACCCTTGCCTTTTTTCTTTTAGATGCAATGATAGGTAGTTAAGAAATTGCATCTATTGTACTGGCCCCTTGATACCACCAAAAAATGAGAATAAAAGCATAAGGATAAGCGCTTGAATAATCCAGCCGATAAAGCAGACACCAAGGGCACGCAGGGTGCTTTGATAATCAAGCGCTTGCCGTACCGCTATAACCATTGCAACTAACATCCAGATTGAGGCAACGAAAAAAACAATGGGTCCCAATCCTGGTATGATACCGAAGATTCGAATTAATCCAGGTGAGCTTGAAAAGCCAATAGTTCGTAACAACTCACCGTGATTAGCCCTGGTTTGTGGCTCAGGAAGAAGCTTTGTCCCAATAAAATAGGTGAAATAAGCCCAGATATACCAACTGATAAGAGCTAGAAGAGTACCTATCAAAATCCCGCCAAAACCGGTTTTAGCAATACTTCCCAATCCTGCTGCTATACTGGAAAGAACAACAACCAACATGGCCTGACGCATTGAAGTTTTATCAGCCTCAATTTCCTCATATACCTTAACATTGAGTTTTGCAGAGCGAATGACACGATCCGTAAAATTAGTCATATAATCCCCCCATAATTGTTTAAGAGCTTACAGCAACACGCCACCTTTTTAGCTCTTTAAGAACTGTTTTGCTTCCTCGCAGTTCTAAATGGAGCACGATGGTTTTTTTGAGTAAAAACAGTTATTTCTTTTTTACGTCATTAACCAGCTCTTTGATGATAGCGATAATATTGCCGCCCCTTTCACGAGCAATACGATGTGCCTCATCAACTATTTTACTGCCCTGGCTTTGAAGAGTTGGATTACCAGGTACAACAAGGTTCATTTTCTGGTACTTCCATACCAAAAAACGGATTGCTAAACGCTCTTCCTGATGTCTTATAAAACCGATAGCGGTATTCTCCTTTATGTATAGAGATATAATTACATGATTGCATAAGGCCTATCAGTAAATATGCCTGGTAGTTAGGCAGTGTCATTTTTAAAATACTACTATATTTAAAATATTACCAAATAATAAGGCATTAGGTCAAATGAGATGCAAGAAATTTTGTCCCTCTTACAACGACTATCTATTCTTTAGTATGCCTTTCCTAAGAGAGTGTATTATTTTATGTCAACGGCTAAGCCAGATCCCCCTGGGGTTTTTCTGATTGGTGCCTTCAAAATGGGGAATTCATCAAGACCATGTAAATATCCCCACCTTTGTTGAAATTTTCTTTTGGTGATCTTCCAGGGTACCACCCTATACTTACATTTGAAAGTGCGGAAAAAATGGCTTTCAACAAAGTGAGATAAATAAAGAGAAATCTCTCTCACCCTTTGATGAGATTGAAGAAGTTTTTCTACCCATGCTTGGGCGACACTTCAGCTTTTGGCTGACGGAACTCGATTCCTTGGTTAATTCTAAATATGGCATTGGAGTCTAAATCAGGACTAATATTGGTAAAAAAAGAAAAGAAAGGGAGTCTTTTGGGAGGACTGTTATCACGCAACAGCTGTTGAAAGCGGTGGGCATTTATTTCAGTGTGTTGTCTATATTGATCTTCACCCGGTGAAATGTAGCAAAGCAACCCTGCCTCTGGCAGGATTTCACTGGGTAAATATGCTGAGAGCCGGTGTTGTTAAGCAGCCATCAATGAAATACAGAAACCAAGAAGGAAAACTATACGTATAGATTATGAAAGGCTAATAACCTATCACAAGACGTGGGTTGAGCATTACCTGGAAAACGGAAAAATATCAAAGATGAAACATGGACACGGAGTATTGCTGTCGGTAGTAAAGGCTTTGTTAATAGGGTGAAATCCATAGTGGGTGCACGGGCTGCAGGAAGAAAAAGTAGGGAAGCTGGAGAATCCTATCATCTTCGAGAGCCTGCTGTTGCCTATAGTGCCCATGTTGTAGGCATAACGGGAGATATATGGCCTGAAAACACCTATTTTTGGAACATTAATCCATAGATATCAATAGGTTGGTTTGATCCGACCCCAACTTGTTGCAACTTTTGTTTGCTCCAGCACACCCGCTTGCCATCCTCCCAGTCATCCCCCCAGGGGTATCTGAGGGAGCGGTAGTCCCTGGCAGCAAACTCCCACTCTGCCTCAGTGGGGAGCCGTAATTCCGCCCACTCACAATACGCTTTTGCATCATGCCAGTTGACAGAGCGCACCGGGTGATCCGGGGGATCGTTCTTCCAGTCATCTTCCGCATCATGGCCCTTGTGTTCAACAAACCGTTCAAACTGAGCCTGTGTTACACAGGTGATGCCCAGGTAAAAGGGGGAGACATCGTGAAGGTGGCGAGGCTTTTCATCATCGGATGCATGGGGGTCTTCATCACCAGAGCCCATCTGAAACCACCCCCGGGGATGAGCACCATCTCGGTACTGTCCGCGGGGTTTCTATAATACCACGGTATTCGCTCTTCCATGGTCATGCTCCTGTATGATTGCTTGCACAAGGCCCGCAAGGATGTTTTTATGGCATTTGATTATCAGCACGTAGTAAACTGCTCTATAGCATAGATATGGCCTTAAAGTAAAGAAGTGCTAAATGATCGGAGGTGGCTTACCATGCCAGGTTGTTTTTCATCAGAATATGGCTCACCAATCATATATGATCATGACAATATATTCACTGGTATACTAACTTCTCACTCCGGGTCAAATGAAATGGCATGATGGCCTCCCCTGGAACGGCTTAAGGGGGAGGTCCCGCAGGAATATTGTTCAGCCTTCTGATGGCAGTGCCTCCTGGGCGAGCTGAGGTGCCTTTACACGCTTCGGGGCATGCGCCCTCATAATAAGAAGGGCCGCAATACACATCCCGTCAATAATCAGGGAAGGTACCGTGAGATCTCCCTTTGTGCCCCCATTCGCACCAATGGCAAGGCCCATAATGACAGCAATCGCTACACCGGAGCACAAAGGCATCACGGCCCATGCCTTCCAGCCCTCTCTCCAAACAGAAACTGTTAATAAAATCTCGACCATAAGTAATATAGCCCACCCTACTCTCTTATTATTGTTAAACGACGTGGTGGTTAATGACGTGACTTCCTTATGTAGCAAGGCATATGCCGTGGAGATGAGAAATCACTATATGTCATGATTACAATATGTTAGATAAAACAATACAAAAGACTGAAAGGTGTTTCCGCGGGAAGGGAAAGGGCACGATGTCCGAAAAGCGGGCATTGGTTTACAGGGTAGGGCGGAAAAGCTGAATAGAGAAGGGATTAATGACAAAATGAGATGTGTCTGAAAGGCGGGCAGATAGGAAATGTGTTTTTGGAAAGGAGAACTAAACTAAAACTGGGTACACATAGGGTACACGAAGCTGAAAAATGACCTAAAAACAAGCAAATTACATACCATCTAAACTACTATTTTTACTTAACTTTCTGGTCGGGGCGAGAGGATTTGAATGCGCCAGAGGCGCACAAGCCTCCTTTTAACACGTAGACTGTTATCAGCGCCGACCTCCAAAATTAGCTTATCATGCAAAAAGGCACATGCAATGCACGTGCCTTTATTTCTCATGATCCTGGTCGGGGCGAGAGGATTTGAACCTCCGACTCCCTGCTCCCAAAGCAGGTGCGCTACCAGGCTGCGCCACGCCCCGAATATAGGGTTTAATACCTACTTTTTTCTCATAAATCAAGAAAATTATAATCAAAATTTTTGAGAATCTCTTTTTAGTTTATCTTTTTATTGACTTTGAGGCAACGAGATAATATGTATCTAAACAAAAACAAAAAGGAAAAATTAAATCATGA
>CAYMVB010000265.1:0-4144 GCA_964393665.1 uncultured Desulfobacteraceae bacterium
GCGGATGTTCCTGCCCTGGTAGAACCTGTCAGGTCAAACGTGGTAATTTGGCTTCTTAGGTCTAGGGCCGTGCCAATTATTCCTGCAGCACATCTCTCAATGAAGGGTGATGACGTAGTGGCAAAATATAGCCCCTCTATGTCTTCCCTGTCATTGCCCTCCAAGCAATTCATTGAAGATGCTACTGCCATGGTTATGCTGTCCTCGTCAAAGTTGGCTACGTACTTATCTCCCTTCATGTACGTTGCCTGGTGAAGCCAACCCATGCCGTTGAAGATAGTCTCCCTTTTTATTCGATTTGCTGGCAAATAACTTCCGTAAGACACTATACCGGTCATGATAAATGTCCTATATATTTAATGTTTACAGGCAGTTCAATGCATTTTGAACTTTTTATATATCATCATAATTTACATAGATTTTTTAGTTAAAAAACCTTTTTAAATCGGTACCGTTAAAAATTCCATACTATTTTATTATAGTTGCCTTTTAAACCATTATTGCCTAGCATTATTCTAAGGACGGGCAAAGATATAATTAAGCTGGTTGTTTGGCAGGACATTGGCCTCTGTCTTAAGCATCATTCCAACGCGGAGGTCTTCATAGCTAAGGTCTGCCGAGATCCTGCCAAAGACCTTATAATCCCCGTAATCAAGGAGCGCTATAATATAGGGGAGATCGCCTTCAAAACCTACAGGTCCATATTTTAACTCACTAAAACTCAAAAGTTTGCCATTGCCTGTTACCTCAAACCATTCCATAGAGCTGGTTAAACACGAGCTGCAATCGGATCTCGGAGGAAAATAAACAGCCCCACAATTCTTGCATCTCGAGCCCATTACCTTGCCGTTTGCAAGGTAATCTATAAAATCATTGGTCTTAGTAATGGCTGTAAAACTAACTGTACCAAATTTTTTAAATCTATCATCAATTTCCTTTTTAGCCATTTTTACCTCCCAAGTATTGTTACATTTCCGTAAAGGCCTACGCCGCCAATATTATGAACCAGGCCTATTTCCGGGTTTTTTACCTGCATTTCTCCTGCCTCTTCCCTTAATTGAAGAACGATAGTTCTTATCTGAGAGCCACCAGTGGCTCCTATCGGATGGCCTTTTGAAAGAAGGCCACCATCAACATTGACAGGTATGGTGCCGTCTTTATATGTTTCCTTAGATGCGATTAAATCCTTTCCTTCACCAGGTTTTGCAAATCCTAAATTTTCGTAGGCCATCATCTCTGCAATTGTAAAGCAATCATGTACTTCAGCTACATCAATGTCTTTTGCTGTGACGCCTGCCATCTCATAAGCCTGCCTTCCGGCCTCGATGCCGACCGTCAATCCGGTAAGCATTTCCCTGCCCGCCATGTTAACCGCCTCAGAGGCTGCGCCAATACCAAGAATCCACACAGGCTTGTCATGTATTGCCCTTGCCTTTTCCTCGCTGGCTAAAATAATACAGGAGCTACCATCTGCGTTAGCACAACAATCACCAACCCTGAGTGGTCTGGCTACATCAGCAGACATAGTATTTTCTGGATCGGAAAACATATCCATTGTAACAGGTTTTCTGTAAACGGCCTTTTCGTTTATCTGTCCATAACTGGCAGCCTTTACCCTTATCCTCGCCAGATCATCCGGGGTTGTACCGTATTTTGCCATATGGGCCTGGGCATACATTGCATAGTAAGCAGGCATCATGGTTCCGAATGGTGATTCCCATTGTATGTCTGCACCTCTACCCATTCTTTCTTGCGATTCACTGGATGAAATCTCTGACATTTTTTGAAAACCTACAACTGCAACAACGTCATGAAGGCCGGCCATAATCATTGAATAGGCAACCTTCAGTGCCGTACTGCTTGAAGAGCAAACTGATTCAATATAGAATGTAGGCTGAGGGATGAGGCCAAGATATTCTGCAACTACGCCTGCAGGCGATCTCTGTTTGTCATATTCCGGCGCGGATGCGATTATGGATGCATCAATATCGTTTGTTTTAATCTTTGCATCTCCCATTGCCTCTTTAAATCCCTCGAAGGCGAGCTCCCTTATTGAACCGGGGTATCCTCTTACAAAATTGCTTTGTCCTACCCCTATAATTCCAACCTTTTTCATATATAACCTCCCTTACAGATATATTTATTGTTTTCCTCAGTTATTGCCTTGCAACTTTATATATTGTTAATAGAAAGCGGTAAAGGAAAAATTACTTTTCCCTTAGAATTAGTCTGTATTTTCTGTTCTCATCAATAAATATAGGCTCAATGCCATTACTGTCTGGCCGTGCCTTAAATCACCGTTTAAAAGCATTTCCTGAATTTTTTTCTGCTCCATCAATACCACCTCAATGTCTTCAGCATCATCAAGGGTTTGAATCGAAACCTTTCTCGCCCTTTTTGCAACGAATGTCATGCCCTGATTGTTTATAAATGCAGGTTGCGGATAAACTGTTGAGATGTGGGTAATATCCTCAGACATATAGCCCGTTTCTTCCAAGAGCTCCCTTTTTGCGGTTTCAGCAGGATTTTTGTCTCCATCGTCTACCAAGCCGCCTGGCACCTCCAGAAGCATGCAATTGCATCCGTGTCTGTATTGCCTCACCATAACAATTTTATCGTCTTCAGTGATAGGTATGATATTAACCCAGCTAGACGAATCAAAGACATAAAAGTCATGCTCCTTGCCAGTTCTTGGGGAACGACACCGGTTTTTCTTGATAGTAAAGGGACCTACCTTGACGTGCTGATTGGATTCTATAATAGTCCATGATTTTATCATGAGAGTTCCTTTAATAATGAGATTTAAAACAGAGAATAGGCCAATAAGATAGAATTTGTGCCCAATGAAATAAAATTACAGCAAACGGTTGTAATCTCCTCATAAATGCCTTTTGATCTTTGGTCACCTCTCCTCGATCATATCTTCACAGAGACCATGTAAAGACTGAGCATAACAAATTACTATCCCTCTAAATCAGAGAGCAACTCCTGAGACGTTTTTACGCAAAGCAACGGATAAAGTGCGGTCTTTCGGTAGAGATCGAGGGTATCTTGGTGCACCCTTTCCGATGTTGCAGCTGAGCAGTCAGATATGATCACGGTTTTGAAATCATGGGCTATAGAATCCAAGGCAGTGGTTAAAATACAAAAAGGGGTTGCAATCCCCGCAACTGCACATAAGGTAACGCCCTTATTCTTTAAATAGCTCTCCAGTCCTGTTTTAAAAAATGCAGAAAAGCGTGGCTTTGGCACCCAAAGGTCTGTTTTTTCGCGTTCAAGCTCATCAATAATCTCTGCCCCCTCAGTGCCTGCGATGGCCTCTGGTTTCATTCTGCCAGTGAATATAAAATCATCTTCTTTAAAAGAATCTGTAGAATATACCACAGGCCAGTTATTATCTCTGAATTTCTTAGTTAAATCCCTTATAGGCTTGATTATTGCCTTAGCGTAAGGGGTGATCTTCAAATTACGCTCAAGATCAAAATAATCCTTAACCATATCAATAACCAGTATAGCTGGATGTTCATTTTTTTCCATTATTAGTCCTATATAACATGGTGATAAAACGAGTAAAACATATAAAGGCCTACGTAATAATGTTTGGCGTATAATGGCGGTTTTTTATAAACGCATCTCTTTATTAAAAGCATTGATGAGGTGTATTTAACCGAATTTACATGTATTACATAATCTTTAGTCAATTATTTGCCATTTGACAACCCCTTTATGCAATGATATAAAAATTGCCTGCCCTTCAAAGGGCCTTCTACGGGCAGGCAGCCCTTTAAGATGCGGCATAACGACAGATGCCCTCTTTGCAGGGGCCCCTCACCGATAACCATCATAAAAAAAGGAGGTGGCTATGAATACGAAACGAGCGGAACGCTTGATCCTTTGGTTTGATGAAATCAGCATAGACGATGTCGCCCTGGTGGGCGGTAAAAATGCATCCCTTGGCGAGATGTACAGAAACCTTGCCAAAGAGAAGGTAACCATCCCCTGGGGATTTGCCATAACCGCCCATGCCTACCGATACCTTTTAGAAAAATCCAACCTTGCTGATACCATACGGGATGCCCTGGATGGCCTTGACACCCATAACATGGAAAACTTACGGAAAAGGGGTGCAGCAGCACGAAAGATC
>CAYMVB010000266.1:0-4137 GCA_964393665.1 uncultured Desulfobacteraceae bacterium
TATGGCATTCAGATCCCTGTCCTTTACCTGACGATGGGCATTGTGCGGATTTCTGGCTTCCTTCCTGAACTGACGATTGAATTGAGGTAAAAACTCCTGTCTCAGATAGGTATTGACTTCCTCTATTCTGGTAAGTTTATGGTATCGGATCTTGTAATCGAAGAAAGCAATGGGGTCAAACCTTGACAGCCCCTGTTACCAAAACCCAATTTAGTATCTAAATTAAATAAATTTTAATTATTTTATCATAAATTAATTCCTAATAATGAACTACCCCGCAGCTCTGCTGCGGGGTAGTTCATTTAATTTCATAATCTTAGCAGGGCACTAAAATCTGAATGGGTTCAGGGTGTCGCGAGTTCAAATCTCGCCGTCCCGACCAAAAAGTTCAATAAAAAGAGCAAATTAGAAAATGACTACTTTGCTCTTTTTCTCTATTTTTATCTATTGTCTACCAAATGTCTACCACACTCAGACTTTTACTATGTTCACTTCTCCCAAATATCCCTTTTACCCAATTAATGAGAGTGATTGGTATAGTGTTCTGCAGGCCTCTCTTGTTGTAAGCGTTTGTAGTTGAGTGTAAGGTGGGAGTAACGGTCTGTCATTGATAGATCGTTGTGGACAATCATTTCCTTTGCAAGATATCTGTATTCTGCCTAGATATTTCATAATCAATGGCATGAATCATATGGGGGTTAAGATACTCTCTGAGTTTAATTTCATCCAGCAAGGTTTTAACATAATAAAGCAAAAAACTTATTATACTAGCTGAAATTGGTGCTAATAACCAGCATGCCACTATTTTATAGAGCCTGGAAAACTCAGGCATCCCAGAAACAATACCCGCCCCTAAAACAGCACCAATAACAGCTTGGGATGTAGAGCAGGGCAAAGCAAGATAGGTTAAAATGAACATAGTGATACCTGCTGCTAATGCCACGAAAAAAGTACTTTCAGGTGTTAGATTGCTAAGCTTTCCTACTATGGAAAAGCATTTCTTTCCCTCAACTACAGCGCCCAATATTACAAATATAGAAATCAGAATGATCGCAGTACGGTATCTAATAATTTTGGCGGCAACACCAGTACCAAAGATATTGGCAGAATCATTGCTGCCTAAAGTCCAACCCAGAAAAATTCCTGAGACTACCTTCCACATGTTCTAAAACCCTAGTATAATATGTTACTCTTAGCCGCTTTTGAGATATCCAATATATCCTCCTGCACGCCCAGCAGATCTATGTCTCAAACTCCTATTAAATATTACTAATTTATTTAACATACTCTCTTTACTAAATTAGTATAAATTAATAAATTAAATATCTTTTATTAATTAGTTTTATATCTTGTCACAGTAATTTATCTATTGCTGCAAC
Organism: uncultured Desulfobacteraceae bacterium; assembly: GCA_964393665.1. Taxonomy (GTDB): domain Bacteria; phylum Desulfobacterota; class DSM-4660; order Desulfatiglandales; family B25-G16; genus M55B121. Next base: position 1,380 of record CAYMVB010000266.1, read on the forward strand.
CCAGACAGAGTTGAAATGCTAATCGACATACCAGGCACCTTAAAAAAATCTTGCTAAGGATGGGCGAATGTTCTACCGTGCGGAAAACGTCGGCCTTTCACGTGCCTTAATTAGATCGAGGCAAGTATGCACGGACTAGCTCTAACAATAGTACTTTCAGCCGCCTTTCTCCATGCGGGCTGGAATTTTCTACTTAAAAAAAGCCAGAGAAAAATTGTGTTCATCTGGTGGTTCCTGCTTGTGGCATTGGTCATTTATTTTCCTATGTTTCTCTATTCCTGGACTCACACAAGCATCTCTTCCCTGGGTTGGAAATGCCTGGCTGGAACAGGTATGCTGCACGTCCTGTACTTCTGGTTCATGGCAGGGGCCTATGAACGGGGTGATCTCTCGCTCGTCTACCCCCTTTCCCGCGGATCAGGCCCTCTTTTTGTGCCCTTTCTGGCTGTAATATTTATCCATGAAACACTTTCCCTGCTTGGCATCTTGGGAATTGCCTTAATTATACTGGGGATATATGTAATTCATTTACATTCATTTTCAGCTCGATCTTTGCTTGAGCCCTTTTTGGCTTTAAGAGGCAGTGCTTCCCTTTGGGCGCTTTGCACCGGAGGAACGATCGCAGCTTATTCTCTGGTAGATAAGATTGGGGTAAGCGTTATCTACCCTCCCCTCTATAACTACCTCATGCTTGCGTGCGTTTGGCTTATTTTATCTCCCTATGTTTTAGTAAGGGAAAGGAAATGGCTTAAGAAAGAGTGGGTTATTAATAAGAAAACCATTTTGGCAGTTGGTTTTTTGGTTCTTTTTACCTATTCCATGGTCCTCTTTGCCATGAGGATGAGCAAGGTGAGTTATGTAGTTGCAGTCCGAGAGGTGAGTATTGTCTTTTCAGCCTATTACGGGATCATCTGGCTTGGGGAGCAACACGGCAGGCAAAAACTTGTAGGTGCCATCCTGATTGCTTCAGGCGTAGTTTTAATAGGATTAAGCAAATAGGCAAAGCACATTGATACATCGGTTACCCTCGATTGCAGTTCCTGAGCAGGTTTTTAAGATTTATGAGATAGCACGATCCGCAAAGAAATAACTGCACTTGCCATATAAATCGAACTACTTAAAATAAAAATAAAACTCAAAGGAAGGCCTGCTTGGGCAATGCCCCAACCAATGAGCGGCCCGATAGCCATACCGAAATCCATTGCAGTTGCGAGCGAAGCTACAGATCGGGCTCCATGTTCCCCGGCTAGGGCTGAGAGTAATGTCCATAGTGTAGACCCGCAAATAAAAAATAACACTATGAGTGGAATTAAAATGATTATTTTGGTGTAGAGAGCAATTACTATTAGCGTGACAGCACCTAACAAAAACAAAGTTGTAGTGGATCGCTCCCTTCCCATACTGTCGACAATTGCTCCTAAGACAGGACTTCCAATCCCGTCTATAAACCAGCGTACCCCAAGTATAATACCGGTGAGTGTAACAACACCGATGGAATAACCTCCTATTAAAAAGGGTTCTACCATCTGCTCCTTGAGAACAAGACCTAAGGTTGACACTATCATTCCGACCCCTACAAAGCCCACAGCAAAACCACAAAATATGATGATTATATCGCCTTTTCTCTGAAAATCTCTCGTTACCGGTTTTTTTATTAACTGAAGCCCCTTTTGTGATAGTGCGCCGAGGGGCACTGCGATAAGTGATAGGATGCTTAGTCCGACCAAGGTGAAGGTAAACCCGAAAATATCGTGGCACAGTCCCCCCATGAGCACCCCTAAAGTACGCCACATTGCATTGATACCGCGGTAATATCCCACTCGTTCTCCGATATAGGCCTCAGGTCCAGATTCAACCGCCGTCATGATTGCAGCCTGACGCATAAAGGAAAAAGAGACGCCCCAGAGTATCCTGGCTATCAATACGATAAAAAAGAGCTTCCCAATTCCATACATTGCAGTTACAACCGAACCCATGAAAAAGGCAAGTAAGAGCCATAGATCATTTGGATAGCGTCGGTAACAATACTCCGCCATATGGTTAGTAGCCAGACGAACCCATCTATTAATTGACAGGATAATACCTACCTGAACGGGGACAAGTCCCAAGTTAGGATAATAGCTGGGAAGGATGGTGTAGAGGAGGGAATCACCCAGGGTGACTAAAGACAAACCTGTTGAAATATAAAACACAGGCAAAGGAGGCAACTTCATCGTGATTCTTTTCTATATTCTAGAAAATAAGTCTAAGGTCACTACTGTCCAATTAAGAATGTAGACAGATACGATAACTAATTAAAATCACAGCAGAAAGGGCTAATTTCTTTTGTTATCGACTTGAAAGTCATTTTTTGGCCATAATCCCAGGAAATCACCGGGAGGTAATGGCCTATGTATACCGGAAGATTGTTGATTGTCAACACTTTTGACCCCCTATATGCAAATAAAATTGACCCCCTTTTCATTATTTGTTTGACCTTGCCTTTCTTATCTTATCCTTCAACCTGTAGCTTCCACCATTAATATAGAATATAGCTGCATGATGGACAACTCTATCTATTATGGCAGCAGCCACCACATTGTCCTCAAATATCTTAGCCCAGTCATCAAAGTTGTAATTGCTGGTAAGGACAACAGAGCCCTTTTCATATCTCATAGATATAAGCTGAAATAGAAGATTTGCCTGCTCTCTGGTAATTGGCATATATCCAAGCTCATCAATTATTAAAAGATGAAGCCTTGATAATGCCATGATCTTC
>CAYMVB010000267.1:0-3055 GCA_964393665.1 uncultured Desulfobacteraceae bacterium
TCAGGCACTGGAGAAACAACAAGCACCTACCCTGATAAGTTCATTGTATAAATCTATCACTTCTTAAAAAATAGGAAGTAGGTAAATGCGACATTTTAAAAATCTCAACCCAAAAGGAGGCAGAACTATGAAACTTTCACAGGCAGCAAAACTTTTTCTAACGTACCATAAGGCCCATTCTAAAGAAAATTCGGTCAGGGCATATACGTTAGTGCTTACCCAAATCCTTAAAGAATTTGGGGATGAGAGCCTGGAAGAGATAAACACAGAAAGGATCCTCTCATTTCTGAGTCGAATCACTGAGGGGAAGAAACCGTAGACGAAACGAACCCGCTACGCTCATCTCTTGGCATTTTTTAACTTCATCAAAAACAACTTTGATCCGGACTTTCGGAATTCCTGCGATACCTAGCTTGTCTGCCTGGGAACTAAAAAAATCATTGCATACCAAGGTAGAATTTAAAAATAGGTTCATAAACATTTTAGAGATATTTCTCTTGACAAATAAGAATTTTGATACTAAGTTATAGTTGTAAAACATAATTAAAGTTATCTAATAATATGATGATAAAAACCGATACAAGTGCAGCAGATAAAAAAGATAGCTTAACAGCAACCATGGAAGACTATCTAAAGGTGATATATAACTTATCAAAGGAAAAAAGGGCTGTGAGGGTGAAGGATATAGCAAAAAAGCTCGGTGTAAAAATGCCCTCTGTTACTAGTATGCTTAGAACACTGGGTGAAAAAGGAATGATTGATTATGAAAAATATGAGTACCTTGAACTCAACACTAAAGGTCTTGATATAGCAAAGGAAATAGACAGAAGGCATCATACGATTAAAAAATTTTTAATTGATATCCTTAAAATCAAGGACGATCAAGCAGATGAAGATGCATGCAAAATGGAGCATGCTGTAAGCGGCACTACTATAGATAGAATTATTTATTTTATGGAATTTGTAAAAAATTGTCCCAGGGTAGGAGAAGATTGGCTGGATCTTTTCGACAAATATAGAAAGAGCGGAAAAACAGATGATGAATGTTTGAAGAAGATGAAAAAATTTGCGCGTGAATACACTAGTAAGATAAAAAATATGGAAAACAATTAATAGTTCTTTACTATTAAGAAATTTTAGAATAATCGTTTATAAAATTTTGGAAGGAAAGAAAAAAGATGGGCAATAATGGATTGATGAATTTAACTCAAATGCGTTCCGGGCAGCATGGGATAGTAGTTGATATACAAGGTGGGTTTGGCATGACCGATCGTCTTAATGCATTAGGTGTTAGAACAGGAAAGAGAATATCCAAGATTAGTTCTATGGTTGGACGGGGCCCAGTCACAATTGAATTAGACAGGGTTCAAATAGCCATTGGTTTTAACATGGCCAAAAGAATACTTGTTGAAATGGACCGCCTGTTATGAAAAAAATATTGCTCGTAGGCAACCCCAACGTAGGTAAAAGTGCCCTTTTTTCTCGTTTGACAGGGGTCAGAACGACTGTTTCTAATTATACGGGGACAACTATAAGCTATACCAAAGGTTTCATGAAAGTGGGGGAAGAAAAGGCAGAAATTATCGATGTACCGGGGACCTACACGCTGGAACCAACGAGTGAAGCTGAAAGAATTGCCCTGAAGATGTTAGATGAGGGTGATATAGTCATAAATGTGGTAAATGCTACTAATTTAGAGAGAAGCCTATACCTTACATTACAACTATTGGAGAAAAATATTCCTGTTGTTATAGCATTAAATATATGGGATGACACGAAACATCGCGGCATTCATATTGATTTAGAAAAGCTAAGAGATCTATTGGGTGTACCTGCTATCCCTACTGTGGCTCTAACAGGCGAGGGTATCAAAGACTTGGTGGAAAGTATCCCGGAAGCTCTTCCAAAAAAAAAGCCTCGGATTACCCGTGATGAACGATGGGTTGAAATAGGAAATATCATAGAACAAGTCCAGCATATTGATCGCCGCCACCACAGGCTATCAGAAAGACTTCAAGACGCTAGTGTCAAGCCCTTTAGTGGGGCTATAATAGCCGCAACTGTGCTGGTCAGCTCCTTTTTTGTTATTCGTTTTATTGGCGAAGGCCTGATCAATTATGTATTAGACCCATTGTTTAATCGACTATGGGCCCCTGTAATGATAAAACTAAGCGATATTTTGGGAGGAGGCGGCGTTTTACACGACATTCTCGTAGGGAAAATATATGGTGATGAAATAAACTTTGTTGAGTCCTTTGGAATTCTCTCAAGTGGACTTTATGTGCCATTAGTTATGGTCCTCCCTTATATTATCTCCTTTTATTTTGTCCTTGGAATACTTGAGGATATCGGCTATCTTCCAAGACTTGCTGTGCTAATGGATACTATCATGCACTGGCTTGGGTTACATGGGTATGCTATAATTCCAACCTTACTCGGGCTTGGATGCAATGTCCCAGCTATTTTGGCTACACGAATACTAGAAAGCAACAGGGAAAGGTTCATTGCATCGACATTGGTGTCCATAGCGGTTCCATGCGCAGCTCTTCAAGCCATGGTTTTCGGCCTGGTTGGTAAACACGGGGGTCAATACGTTGCAATGGTATATGGAACCCTTTTTATTGTCTGGGTTTTCATGGGTATCATATTAAACCGTTTTTTAAAGGGCTTTAGCCCTGAATTACTGATAGAGATACCGCCTTACCGTCTACCATTGCTGAGAACTGTAATACAGAAAATGTGGATGAGAATCCGTGGTTTTTTGGCAGAGGCTATTCCCATAATTCTTGGAGCTATCTTTGTAATAAATATACTTTACTCCCTTGGTGCTTTTAATGGTATTGCAAATTTAACGGCGCCGATAGTTACTGGCGTCCTAGGTCTTCCTAAGGAGGCAGTTACATCCTTAATCCTTGGCTTTCTCCGGAAGGATGTTGCCTTGGGTATGTTAGCGCCCCTCGCCTTAGCACCCAAACAGTTAGTGATCGCAAGTGTCGTGCTTGCCATGTCCTTTCCCTGCATTGCGACCTTCGTTGTTTTGCTGAAAGAATTAGGT
>CAYMVB010000268.1:0-3936 GCA_964393665.1 uncultured Desulfobacteraceae bacterium
CCCATGTAATACTATAAGAATCTTAAAGTTGGCATATAAACTATGTCTATTGACATATACCTATAAATTGGGTAGCCTTTAAAAAAACATTGATAACAAAAGGAGAAGAATTATGAGAAAAAAGATATCCGTTGTTGGGTCAGGAAATGTTGGGTCCACGGTTGCGATGAGGGTAGCCGAAAAAGAGCTTGCAGATGTTGTATTAATTGATATTCTTGAAGGCGTTCCTGCAGGCAAGGCCCTTGACCTTACAGAGGCTGCGCCTATAGAATGTCATGATTCGCGTATTATTGGTGTGACCAATGACTATTCCCAGGTAAAAGACTCGGAAATAGTTATTATTACGGCTGGTGTCCCTCGAAAACCCGGGATGAGCAGGGATGATTTGCTTTCAACTAATGCAGGCATTATGAAGGCAGTTGTTAAGGAAGTAGCAGCTGCGGCACCTGATTCAATTTTAATTATAGTAAGTAACCCCCTTGACGCAATGTGCCATGTAGCTTTAGATACAAGCGGTTTCAAAAAGAATAAGGTCATTGGGATGGCTGGAGTCCTTGACTCTGCAAGATTCAGATCATTCATAGCAATGGAGCTTAATGTCTCTGTTGAGAATACCCATGCATTTGTGCTTGGCGCGCATGGCGATACAATGGTTCCGCTGCCAAGGTATTCTACTGTAGCCGGTATACCTATAACCGAGCTTATTCCGCCTGAGCGGATTGAGGCGCTTATTGAAAGGACCAGAAACGGTGGCGGTGAGATTGTTAATTTGCTCAAGACAGGCAGTGCCTATTATGCGCCTGCCTCAGCTGCCACTGAAATGGCAGAGGCTATTATAAAGGATAAGAAAAAGATATTACCATGCGTTACGAATTTGCAGGGTGAATATGGGATAAAAGACTTGTTTATAGGAGTGCCTGTAAAGCTTGGTTCATCCGGTGTTGAGCAGGTAATAGAAATAAAGTTAACAGACGAAGAAAACAAGGCCCTTCAAAATTCAGCTAAGGCTGTTCAAGGCCTTGTAGATGATTTAAAGAGATTAGGATAATTTTTCCAAGCACAAAATATTTACCGTTCTCTGCTGGTGTTTAGACCAGGGGGAACGGTAAAGCTTCAATTCCCAAAACCTTCCCTTTACCATAAACACCTCTTATATATTATCCATGAAATATGGTGGGCCACTTGACAAAGCCCTATTTAATCCCTAAATCTAAAAAATATTCTAAACAAAAGCCTGCTTTGCTTCGAGGGTCGTCAGGTAAAGAAAGGTTTTTAAGAGCTTCACTACGCCAATTTTGCAGCCTTAATATTTTCGCGAATCTTTAATTCTATACGATTTTAGGTATATTTTTATGAAAATTATCAGGGAAAGCCTTTTGGAAGGGGCCAGGAGGGCACAGGGCACTGCAATTATCATTGATGTTTTTAGGGCATTTACAGTAACTCCCCTGTTCTTTCATTTTGGCGCCAAGGAAGTGATACTCGTGGAAACCCCTGAAGAGGCGTTTTCATTTAGATCAGATAAGAGAGATATAATTTTGTCTGGTGAGGTCAATGAACAATTGATACCAGGGTTTGACATAGGAAATTCTCCATCAGAAATAATTAATAAGCCTCACGGATTTTTTGAGGCAAAGACATTGGTTCAACGGACTACTGCCGGTGTCTGTGGTGTACTAAGCGCCATTGATCACGCGGAGACTGTTATATTGGGAAGCTATGTAATGGCCGAAGCAATATCCAAATACATACGTACGCAAGTTCAACAACCTGATCTAGTTTATATTGTAGCAATGGGATCCAGGGGAATTACTAAATCACCTGAAGATGAAGGTTGTGCTGATTATTTGGAGCACCTTCTTTCCGGGCGAACATATAATCATATTGAGGCGCTCAATACTATTATCCTTCATACAACCGCCCAAAAGTTCTTAAACGGTGATAGGTCCTATTTGCCAAAAGAGGACCCTGTTTTCTGTTTACAGAGAGACCTATGTAATTTTGTTTTGCTGGCACAAAAAAGTGATGGAATAGTTAGAATTAAGAGGGTGGGTGTCTAGGCTAGGTTTCTGGTTTCTGATTATGCCTAAAGATCCAGGACCCTTTTTTTGTTTTTTAGAAAAATTTTTAAAAATATAAGTTACTACCCCGGTAGATAGGCTGAAGGTAGAAGTCTGATAGGGATCAAATATGCCTGCCTGTGCGTTGCACCTGTCTGCGTGCGGACACGCACAGGCAGGCGCAGACAGGTGTGATCACATGAAGCTCGGCGCTTTTGAGTTGACTGATTGATGAGTTGGCATTATTGGCCTGAAGGGTGACCGCAAGGTTTCCGAGGAAAGAGCTTCATGATTTGACTGCTCACATGCGGCGGGCAGCAATTTCTGTCACTTCTCATATTGTTGAAGGATGTGTGCGGGATAGTCAGGCCGGTTACCTGCGTTTTCTTTACAGAGCGCTGGGGTCATTGAGAGAACCTCATTATCACATACGTTTATCTCAACCTTTGGGCTTTGTGCTCAATGATGATGTATCTCTGATTGAATCAACAATAATCGAAACAGAGAAGGTTTTGAATGGGTTGATTAAATCATTACGGGTTGTTTGAAATACTTCAGTCTTCAGTCTTCAACCTAAAACCGGAATAGTTACCATAGTTTTAAATAAAGCCTCCCTCATTTCTCACATGAAAAGGTCAGAAAAATTACGATTGACTAAAAGGAAAACATAGTATAGTTTTAATGTACAAATAGAAAAAGGGAGCAACAATGAAGGTATTAGTTTTAGGAGCCTGTGGGCTGCAGGGAAGAGCAGTAGTTTACGATCTATCATTAAGCAGTGATGTCAGTGAAATAGTATGCGCTGACTCCAGGCTTGATACTGTTGCTGATTTAAAAAGGTTTGCGAATGAAAAAAAATTACGAGGAGTAAAAATAGACGTAACCAACTTTGAAAAACTAAAGGGCCTTCTCATGGAGGCAGACATTGTCATTGATCTTTTGCCCAGAAGGTTTAAAGAGCTTATATGCGAGGCGGCTATTGAAACACAAACAAGTGTAGTAAATACAAATTACATATACGATATGTCAAAATATGAAAAAAAGGCAAAAGACGCAGGAATAGCCATTATGTGTGAATGCGGCCTTGACCCTGGCATAGATCTGGTCATCTATAATAAGGCAATTCATAAATTTGATGAAATTCATTTACTTAATTCTTATTGTGGTGGTTTTCCTGAGAAAGCTGCATGTGATAACCCTCTGAACTACAAAATTTCCTGGACCTGGGAAGGGGTACTAAGCTCAACCAAACGAGACGCAACGGCCATAAAAAATGGCATTAAGGTTAGTATCCCCGCAGATGATCAACACAGTCCTGATTACATAAACACGATAGATTTTCCTGCCTTAGGCCTACTCGAAGCCATTCCAAATGGTGATGCCATTTACTTTACGGATTTGCTCGGCATTAGTGAAAAAATCCAGGAGACAGGGCGGTATTCTTTGCGTTGGCCGGGTTGGAGTGCAATCTGGGACCCATTAAAAAAATTGGGGTTTTTAGACACAGAACCTGTCAACGGACTGCCATGTGCCGTAACACCTTATCAATTCTTAGATAAATTTTTAGGCCCAAAACTTCAATATAAGGATAACGAAAAGGACCTCGTGGCCATGATTAACGTTTTTGAGGGCATTTCAGAAGGAAAGCAAGTACGTCTGACCAGTACTATGTTGATAGAGCGAAGCCTTGACACAGGCCTGATGGCAATGAGTAAGGGAGTTGGCTACCCTGCCAGTATAGTCGCCCAAATGATAAACAATAGAGAAATTACCGCCAAAGGAATTCTTACCCCCGCTTTGCATGTCCCCTGGAAGCCTTTCATGGAAAAACTAAGCGAGCGAGGGATAGTTATACATGAAAAAGAGGAATTTTTAA
>CAYMVB010000269.1:0-5688 GCA_964393665.1 uncultured Desulfobacteraceae bacterium
ATAAAGAATAGATTTTACTTTATCCGCTCATCATGGGCAGATATCATTAAATTTTTTTTACTTCTCATACTATTGACATGGTTGATTTATAAGGGGACAGAGAAAATTGGGTATCACTGGCAATGGCACAGGGTGCCTCAGTTTCTCTTTAGTGTTGAAAATGGAAAACTTATAATAGGCCCACTCATCCATGGCCTGATTGTCACTTTACACATAAGCGGCTGGAGTATTCTGCTGGCCGCTGTTATTGGATTGACAGCTTCAGCGCTTCGGATGTCACACTCTTTTATGGGTATAGTGATTGCTCGAGGCTATGTTGAAATTATCAGGAACACACCGCTCCTTGTTCAGCTTTTTTTTCTCTATTTTGTGTTAGCCCCTGCGCTTGGCATAAGCCGTTTTGCGTCAGCCGTTTTAGCTTTAAGTTTATTTGAGGGTGCTTATGCCTCGGAAATATTCAGGGCTGGAATCGTTTCCATAAACAAAGGTCAGTGGGAGGCTGCCTATAGTCTTGGTATGGGTAAGATTAGTGCATTTACCTATGTAGCTTTTCCTCAGGCCATCAGACGTATTCTTCCACCATTAACCAATCAGGGGATATCATTGATTAAGGACTCTGCCCTTGTCAGTACAATAGCAATGTATGATTTAACCATGCAAGGGCAGATTATTATAAGCGAGACCTTTTTGACATTTGAAATATGGTTTACTGTTGCCGCCATATATCTTTTTGTCACTGTTTCTTTGTCTACGTTAACTCATAGTATTGAAAAACATATCCGTATAGTTGAATGACAAAATTCTTATATTGAAACGTAGAATTCTTTATACACATATGAAGATTTATTTTATGAGTTGGTACTACTAAACAAGGAGGCAATGGTGCATCCAATTAGTGTCTGGATTAATATCAAAGGGAATAAGAAAGGGGGAAAATTATGAAAAAGAAGGTTTTAATAATAACCATAGTTTTTATTGTGGGTCTTATGCTATGCGGGTTTGTTTCGAATGTCATTGCTGGTAAAGTTCAACAACAATTGTCATCGGAAAGCACCATTGAGAATATAATAAAGAGGGGAATTTTACGTGTTGGCATGTCTACATTTGTCCCATGGGCAATGAAGGATAAAACCGGTACATTTGTAGGTTTTGAGGTTGATGTAGCAACAAGGCTGGCTAAAGATACTGGTGTAAAAATTAGTATCGTTCCAACAAAATGGGCAGGGATTATCCCTGCGCTCTTAACAGGAAAGTTTGATGTTATTATTGGAGGCATGACTATACGGCCTGATCGGAGCCTAAAGGTCAACTTCACTATACCCTATGATTATAGCGGGCAAACTGTTTGTGCTCATAAATCGCTTGCTGCCGGATTTAATACCTATAAAGATTTTAACCGTAAAGGAGTCACTCTAGGCGCTCGCCTTGGATCATCATCGGTTGCTGCAATTAATAAGCATATGCCGGAGGCAAAATTACATCTTTTTGAGGACGAGGCTCAAGCGTACCAAGAGCTTTTAAATGGCAAGGTACATGCCGTTGTAGGATCTCTTCCGATGCCTGCATATCAAGCCTTACGATATCCTGAGAGACTTTTTGCACTTACAGAACCATTTACAAGGGAACTTATAGGCTTTGCTGTTCGGAAGGGGGATTTTGATACAGTAAACTACTTTAATAACTGGATTCGTAATGTGAAGGAGGAAGGATGGCTGCAAGAAAGACATAATTACTGGTTTAATGCCCGAGATTGGGAATCCTTGATAAATTAGAGTACCTTTATTCAGGCCTTATAAAAGATATATAAAAGTTTAGAATATTTTTAGACAGAAACCTATGCTATAAAGCGGATCTTCTATTGAAAAAAAACAAGCTAAAATTTAAGATCCTTGACGTTTTTATTGTGCTTGCAATCATTGGTATTGTAATTTATATCGCTTACAGGTTGAAAGCGGGGCTTCATTACAAATGGAGTTGGCATATCATACCTCAATATATGTTCCGTTATGATGAAGAGACTAGCAGGTGGATTCCAAATCTCCTTATAGAAGGGCTTTTTACAACCATTCGTTTAAGCATCTGGGGAACAATTTTAGCCGCGGTGTTTGGTACACTTATGGGCCTCTTTAGGATAAGTAAAAGCTTATTCTACAGGCTGATTGGTCGTTCTTATGTTGAATTCATACGCAATATGCCGCCACTGGTCCTGATCCTTATTTTTTATTTTTTTGTAAGCGACCAGATCATGCCTCTCTTGGGCGTGGATAATTTTATTTTTTCCTGCTCGGAAGGTACAAGACGATTCGTAAAGATTTTTTTTGCCCCCCCTGCCTATCTTTCTGCCTTTATTTCTGCTGTTGTTTCTCTTGCTATTTTTGAAGGAGCCTATATTACCGAGATTGTTCGTTCAGGAATACAATCCGTAGAAAAGGGTCAATGGGAGGCTGCCTCTGCTCTTGGATTCTCTAAATTACAAAGAATGCGGTATATTATACTGCCGCAGGCAATACAACGAATTTTACCACCTTTAGCTGGACAATTTATTTCCCTCATTAAGGATTCTTCCATAGTCTCTGTTATCTCAATCCAAGAATTAACATTTCAAGGGCTGGAATTGATGGCAGCCACTTATTTGACCTTTGAAATATGGATTACAATTGCCCTCTTATATCTGATTATTACCTTGACCTGTTCGGTTGCTGTTTCAAGATTGGAAATTCGTATGAGAAGGCATTATGCATAGTATTTATACTTGGATCAGGAATAATTGTATTTACTACTGTTTCGCAAGCATGAACAAATACCATCCCATCTCCATAAATGCTTTGGAGAATAAATCCTTCACCGCTTGAGAATTTTTTTACGTATTTAACATAGGCCTGAAAGTTCTGCTATATTTTCCATGAGAATATGAAGGAACATAGAGGGAGTCATTTCCTTTTCGGCATATAGGGGCTTTCCAAAATTTATTTGAACTTGATTCCTGAAGCCCACTTTAGCGTAGTTAATACCTGCAGGGATAAAGGGCACATGTATGCGAGATTGAATCATCTTTATGATTCCGGTTTTTCCAGGCCCAATTTTATTCATATAGTAAGTTCCCTCGGGAAATAATACTATCCCTTGCCCCTGATTCAAAATTTCAATTATTTTTGCGAGGGAATTTCTGCTTTCTATAGGGCGAGTCCTATTCAATGGAATTCCACCGAGAGAGCGAAAAAACCAGCTCGATAAAAAATTGTCAAAGAGCTCATGTTTTGCGATATAATATAAAGGCTTGCTTGAAACGAGGCTTAATATGGGTATATCTTCCCACCTTTGGTGTTTGGGAGAAAGAATAAATCCAGTCTTTTCTGGAATATTTTCAATACCATGAATTGAAATTTTAAAAAAAGGCCGTAAAAATAATCTGCATAGCAGCTTTGTTGGCCAGAGAATCAGATATCTTTTAGTAACCATAGATGTTCCTTGAAGACATGTAAATTTCACATGTAAAAGAAATGTTTACATAACTACAGAGAAAGCGCTCATTGTTTTTTAACCCGTAGGAATATATCACGTGCATTCTAAGTTGTTAAATGATTATTTTCTGATTATGTGCATTGAATAAAACCTTTTGCCTTAGGGTGAAAATTTGATAGAGTAGTTGAATAGTTGTTTTTATGAAAGGATGAAACTCATGTTAAAACTTTTAAAAAATGCAGATGTTTACGCACCTGAACACATTGGGAAAAGGGATATCTTAATTACTGCTGACAAGATTGGCTATATAAAGGACAGCATTGATATTGGAAGCGGAATGGAGATTGATGTCATCGATGTTAAGGGCAAAATGTTAGTGCCTGGATTTATAGATTCTCACGTTCATATTGTTGGCGGCGGTGGAGAAGGCGGGTATAAGACCAGAACTCCTGAGATACGGTTACCTGATATAACCTCAGGCGGGGTAACAACGGTTGTTGGATGTTTGGGTACGGATGATACAACAAGGACATTAACAAATTTGATTGCTAAGGCTAGGGGTTTAGAAGAGGAAGGTATAAGCAGTTATATATTAACAGGCTCTTACCATATCCCAGTAAGAACACTTACCGGATCAATTCAGGATGATATAATGCTTATTGACAAAATAATAGGTGTTGGTGAAATTGCGCTGTCGGACCATCGATCTTCTCAGCCTACAATTGATGAAATAAAAAAAATTGCAGCAGCTTCAAGGGTTGGCGGAATGCTCTCAGGGAAGGCGGGAATTGTGAACATCCACATAGGGGATGGGCCTGGAAAATTGAGTATATTAGAGGAGATAGCTGCTCATACGGAAATCCCAATCACACAGTTTATACCTACCCATCTTGGAAGAAATAGAGAGCTCTTTAAATCATCAATTACATATGCAAAAAAAGGTGGCCTCGTAGATCTGACAACAAGCACGGGAAAAAGTTTTTCCGGACACGGGAACATTAAATGTAGCAAGGCATTAAAGCAATTACTTCACGCAGGAGTTCCTGTTGAAAGCATTAGTTTTTCGTCTGATGGCCAGGGCAGTTTACCTTTATTTGATGAAAAGGGAGAATTCAAAGGTCTCGATGTAGGCAGAGTCACATCTTTATTTAATGAGGTGAGGGATGCAATAATTGAGGAAAAGATTCCACTAGAGACAGCGATAACTGTAATAACATTAAATCCTGCAAAAAACTTAAAGTTGCATAATAAAGGTTCGATACAGGTTGGGAAGGACGCCGATTTTGTTATTCTCGGTAAAGATTTCGATATCGTGACGGTCATTGCAAAGGGAAAAACCATGATTAAAGACAAAGAGGTTATAGTAAAAGGAACCTTTGGGGCCTAGCAAGATTAGTGAGATTTCAATAGTGCAAGAAATTGAGAAAACATGGCCTGTTCTAAATTTTTTTGAATAAAAATCTTTGTGGCATTGTTTAAAATTACCTTGATTATTTTTCTTATATATATAGTAATATAGGTCTTTATTTAAACGATCATATTCTGCACATATATCTGAAGCTATTGGCTTTTACCATAGTATTCCTTTATTACTTTCATTGCTTACAAGGAGGAGAAAGCTCCTCTGTTGTCAAGACTATACACAATTTTTTAGTGTTTATGGGTTCATAGTGGATTTATGATATGACCAACGATCATCATCTCCTTAACGTAGATCACCTTAAAACATATTTTTATACCTTTGAGGGCGTAGCCAAGGCAGTAGATGATGTATCTCTTTTTATGGATGAAGGGGAAACACTTGGTCTTGTTGGGGAATCAGGGTGTGGGAAAAGCGTAACAGCACAATCTATTATCCGGCTTATACCGGAACCTCCAGGAAAAATTGTTCAGGGCACTATTAATTTTGACAACACCAATCTGCTTGAGCTTGACATGAAGCAATTGAGAAAGTTCAGGGGAAATAGGATTTCTATGATCTTTCAAGAACCCATGACTTCTCTCAATCCTGTTTTTACTATTGGAAATCAGATTTCAGAAATGTTTATGCTTCATAAAAAGCTCAATAAAAAGGAGAGCTGGGAGCGCGCTATAGAGGCGCTAAAGGCAGTGCAGATACCAGCTCCAGAGAAAAGGGTTAATGAATATCCCCATCAACTGTCAGGGGGGATGAGGCAAAGGGTAATGATAGCAATGGCCCTATCGTGTGATCCGGAAATCTTAATA
>CAYMVB010000270.1:0-2863 GCA_964393665.1 uncultured Desulfobacteraceae bacterium
CATGCGCCAATATACCTTGTCTTGAATTATGATATTGGTCTTGAGGGCGCCTGTCTGGCCGCTTTGTATTATTTTAAACTATAAAATCACGTATCTAACGCTTATGCAGTGTCAAGACAGGCCTCCATAAATACGTTATTACCTTGCCTGCACTAAAGAATTGGGAGAGGGAAATGAAAAAAATTGTATATTCTGACCTCGATGGGACATTGCTTGATCACAGTACATATTCCTTTGCGCCTGCGAAAAAGGCATTAAGGCTTTTAAAGAAGCATGAGATGCCATTAGTTGTCTGCACGAGCAAAACACGGTCTGAAATTGAGTTTTGGCGTAGGCAAATTGGCAATATCGATCCTTTTATCTCCGAAAACGGTGGCGGAATTTTCATTCCAATAGATTATTTTGACTTTGATGTCCCCTTCGATGATGAAGACAGTAATTATTATATTATTAATCTGGGTATTGATTACGGCAAGTTAATTTATTTACATTCAGTCTTGAAAAAAAAGTACGGTATACACAGCTTTTTTGACATGTCTATAGAAGAAATTGCTCACGATACAGGCCTTCCAAAACCTCAGGCAGCATTGGCAAAAAAAAGGGAATATGGACTGCCATTTAAAATCAATAATGAGAGCCAAGAACAAGAAATCAAGAGATTTATTGAAAAGCAGGGGCATAGAATAACACAGGGTGGAAGGTATTATCACCTTCTCGGCAATAATGATAAAGGAAAGGCCGTTATAATTTTATCAAGGTTATATCAGAAGAAACATGGTGCAATACACACTATAGGCATTGGAGATTCAGAAAATGATTTTGATATGCTTAATGTTGTTGATAGCCCATATTTAGTGATGAAAGAAGATGGTTCATATGCCTCTTCCGATTATAAACCAGCGAGTGGTGCTGGCCCAAATGGCTGGGAAAAAGTAATAGAAAGAGAGATAAAATTATGATTGATATAAAAATGGCAAAAGATATCTATGAAGAGAGCGTACGCATCTTACAGCAGGTACAACTCGACAATGGTGGATGCCTTGCAACCCCTGAACATGAACGATATCCGTATATTTATCCTAGAGATCATTCCTTGATTATTCTCGGATTTTTATCTGCCCGCCTCATTGATGAGGCAAAAAAGGGATTGGAATTTATATTAAGCACACACACCAGTAAAGGAGCATTTCCTCAAAGAGTAGATATGAACGGAGAAGATGCATCGTATAAGCCAATTCAAATAGATGGTACCGGTCTCATTCTTTATACTTTAGCGGTATATATAGAAAAAACTGGTGATATAGCTTTCGCTAAAAAACACTTCGACCGTGTGAAAACGGCAGTTGATTATATTATTGGCAATAGCTATGAAAACCTCGAGGGAAAATATGAAAAACAAAAGTATAATTTAAAAACACCTTTGATATATACACCAAATTCCTTGCATGAATACCCGCCTACTGAAGCGGGCCTTGAAATATGGGCCAATTGCATCTGCTGTGCCGCCCTGTTTAAGATCTTTGAATTAAGTCAGCGAATTGATGACGTAAAGGTTGAATGCAAAACCTATGCTGAAAAATTAAAAAAAGCAATTCTAACATTTATGTGGAACAAAAGAAAAAAGACCTTTGTAAAAACTATCAGGGTGCGAGAATCTAGTTCAGTCCTTGTTGATCCTGATGTAGGGAAATATGCCATAGCTGATTTTGGTCTTCTTGACGATGAAGATGATCGTGTAATATGCACTATTACGGATATTGAAAAAAATCTTTGGCATCAACAGCTTGGCGGTATATGCAGGTACCCTAAATATGAAGGAAGAAATAATGGAGGATGGGGGCCATGGCCAAACTATACATTAATGATATGCAGGCATCATATAAGGGTTAAAAACAGACAAAAAGCGGATCAATATATGGATTGGGTTTTGTCTTCCGCCTATAAAAATAAGCTACCTGAACACGTATCAACGGTAGAGGAATTTGAAGAATATGTCCAAGATTTTGATCAATCAGGCCTGTTAAGAGAGGACAGAAAGACGATGATTAAGAATGCAAGAAATCATCCAACATACAAGGAGGGTACTGCTTATATTACACTCCCGTTAGCATGGGCGCATGCTGAATACATAAGAACCTATAATTTGTATAGAAAAAAATTTGGAGTGTAATTCTCCTTGAAATTGTTTCACCAATTATCATAAATGAGAATTTCGCCTAGACTTGTTAGGGTCTTATTTTCCTTAAAAAAGCTATTCATAAATAGACCAGATCAGGAAATCAAAAAACTTTTCTGGGTTTAACCTATTAATTTTTTTTCTTCTTACACGAGGGTAAATCTCTCTCTTTCTTCCATTCCATTTTTTCATGGTTTTAGCTGAGGAAAAACCTGTTCAAAAATATACAAGAGTTACATAGAGTTAAACTAAAAAATACTTCATTGAACCCATGGCTAATGAAACCATTTTAGGTAAAAATTAATCTTATACGCTTTTATCAGCAGTTAACCCAGACTATACAGTAAATGCCTGCTACATAATCTGGGTGAAAATTGCCAGGATTCTTTGGGAATTCGCCCCAAGAACAGGGGATCCAAGATAAAAAACATCCCCGGTTTGTTTCGAAAGAACAGGAATACAGAAGGAGATTGAAAGCATTGTTTACATCCCTGTTGCCATGGAAATTTATCCTCAAGCGCCTCGCCCGTTCATACGGTTTTTTGGACCCGATTACCTTTCTAGCAAGGTTGCGGCGATTCTCTCAATCCTCAGAAGTCCAAGAGCCCCTAGAACTTATCAGGGCGGGTTTGGTGCTCCATGCACGTGGACTCATCAATACCAAGGCTATACAGAACAATCTGGATT
>CAYMVB010000271.1:0-3135 GCA_964393665.1 uncultured Desulfobacteraceae bacterium
TTGTTACGGCATAAAAAAACGAATAAATATTGCCTAAAAATCATAATTGTGCTATCAAATGTATACACAAAAATTATAATAAGGAATTATCATGGAAAAACTTAATGTTTTTACAGTCCGTGACCTGCGCCAGCGAACGGGAGATCTTATTCGTGATGCAGAAGAGGGTCGTATCGCATTAATCACCAAACACGGCCGTCCGGCATTTCTTGCCCTCCCTTTTGACGAGCGTCTGCTAACATACGGCATAAATAAAGCCTTAGCGCTCCATCTGTTTCAAGCAGGGCATGTTACTCTGTCTCAGGCAGCGCGAATAGCAAGTATATCAATAGAGGAATTATTAGATCTCTTGGGCGAATTACAAATACCAGCAGTTGATTATCCCCCTGAGGAAATAGATGAGGAAATAGGGGTTAAACAATGACCGGTTCGGTAGTGGCGGATGCTGGCCCTTTGACTGGAATAGCTCGAGTTGGTCATCTTTCTATTCTTCAAGGCCTCTACAGTTCTGTAATAATTCCACCACGGGTTTTTGAAGAACTCAATACATCAAGTGATAAACCCGGCGCCAAGGTGTTGTCTGAAGCCATAAGTGCAGGTTGGCTTCAAATCGTTGAACTCAAAAGACCGATTGATTCTGCCATTCCCCGTTTACTTATAGATGCCGGAGAATCAGAATCCATGCAACTTGCTTTGGAACAAAATGCCCGTTTACTGATCATTGATGACAAAAAAGGACGAAAAGCTGCAAAAAGTCGTGGGATACATGTAATTGGAACAGGCGGTATTCTTATATCTGCAAAACATGCAGGTTTGTTAGACGAGATCTCTCAAGTTTTGAATAAGTTAGCAGGGGTAGGTTACCGTTTATCTCCAGATTTGTGTAAGCGTATTTTAGAATTGGCCAATGAACGCTAATGCATAATGTACTGTTTCCTTTTTCTCAAAAGGTATCGGGGCAAAGGAAAATTTACCTTCCCTCTGAGCTTTGCGGTAAAATAATATTTTTTGTCTGTGCCTGTCTGCATGTGTCTGCGGCAAAAATTTCTTAGACAGGATGTTCAGGATATAAAAATCTTGTTATTTCTGCATCTACAGTCCATAGAACATTATAAGCTTAGTGACTTAGAGGCTTTGTGGCTGGGCTCTTAATCTTTTTATTTTTTCGCAGGTTTGATATATTTCCACTGTACCAAGCGCTGGTATGCGTGCTGAGCCTGAGCACTTTTTGTATCGAATTTTAGGTAGCGGTGATATTCAAGGGCGGATTTACTCCTATTTCCCATACCCTCCAGCGATAACCCTTTTAGGAATATAGTATTTGGGTTTCCCGGTAAAATTTTTTCGTAATCGGTAAATGCTGCGTAGGAGGAATCGTAATCCTTTTTTTGTAAGGCAGCCATACCCTTTACCTGGTAAGCCTGGGCCTCAGTTGGGTTTACCGTCTTAGCCATTTGCGAATAACGTTCCGCCTCTTCATTTTTATTTTGGGCAAGCATACATTTTCCCATCATTACTAACCCTGCATAGTCATGGGGTGCTTTTTTGAGTGCAAGGTGAAATTGTTTTTCCGCATCCTTGAATTTTTTACTGGCCATTGCCTTTTCGCCATTTTGCATGTTCTCAATGGCTCCTTTAATTTTGCGCAGGTTTGCCGTATGATCCATATATCTTTCTCTATTAAGAGGATGCGCCTGCTTTTGTTGGCTATACTTTGATCTGGATCTGCTTACGGCTGTCTTGTACCTTTCTTCGCTCATTGGGTGGGTGGCAAACATTTTTTCAATGGCACTTGGCTTGTAATTTGATATGCCCACCAGGACATCCATGAGGCCTACCATTCCATTTGGATTATGGTGTGCACGTACCATATATTCCATTCCAAGGGAATCTGCCTCTCGCTCGTCATCCCGATTGTAGCTGGCAAGGAGCATGCCTACCCCCATACCCCCAAGCCCGGCAGCAAGAGGGGCAAGGTTTTTGTTTTCCGTCTCAATATAGGCCACGACACCTGCAAGGACCATAGATGTCAGCATTTGTTTTGACATCCTTTCAGCAGTATGACGGGCATTTACATGTCCTATTTCATGGCCTAGTAAGGCAGCCAGCTCTGCTTCATTTTCTAGAGTTACCAATATACCCCTTGTAGCGGCAATACTTCCCCCAGGGAAGGCATAGGCATTTACGTATGTAGCGTTTACAGCGCGAAAAGAATACGGCATGTTTGGGCGGTGGCTTAACGAGGCCATTTTTCCCCCGACTTGCTGCACATAATTATTGAGGGTTTTATCTGTTGAGGCGCCATAATCTGAGGAAAACTGGTGGGGAGAATTCTGTTTGTCAAGTGCAATCTCCTGGCTTTCCGACATCAACATCAACTGCTTCTGTCCAGTGACAGGGTTTACTGCACACCCTACAGCAATTCCTGCTACAGATACCGATGTTATCCACAAAAAATCCCTTCTTGTCATGCCTTGATTTTCAACGTATTCTTTATTACCTGATGTCATGATTTTTCTCCTTATTTTACCGTACCATGGATAAAAATCTTTACACGGTTTTTATGACAAAATTGTATCCTGAGGCACAAAGGTTGTTCCATAATGGCTAATAGGATACAAGATACTGGTAACTAAAAAATTTTTGACTATTATAATTTTAAGAGATAAAATAAAAAACAACAAAATAGCAACAGATTTCTTTGTCGAGACCTGAAAATCTTTCTCTAATCAATTCTTAAAAACTTCCTGTCTGGTTTTTCATTTTTGTATGGTGTATCCTTTCGTGCATAAGCTCCAAGATCTTGTTGCAGTTAAATGCCTTTGTTTTTTGATAGCAGAAAACGTTTCAGAATGCACCCGATTTTATTGTCTCCCTCGGGGAATGGGAGAAAAACCCTCGCCTTTTTCCCGCAAAGCGGGGTCTTCGCTTTGCTTCGACCCCGTGAGCGGGATTTCCGCTTCGCTCCAACTGGCGAAGACTTTAGTTTAATAATTTTTACTGGTTAAGGCACAAAGGGGCAAAGAAGAAATAATGCGTCTCAAAAACTCTGTGCCTCTGTGCCTTTGTGCCTTTGACCCTTAAGCTACCCCTTTTAGGGATAGTAATTGAATTTAGATGATCTCGCAACACAAT
>CAYMVB010000272.1:0-3896 GCA_964393665.1 uncultured Desulfobacteraceae bacterium
TTCTTTTAGGAACGCGTAAAATAGGATGTTTCTTGATGCGAAATTCGGGCATTATATTTCCTTCCCTATAAGTGATCAGGAAAACTGGAAACAAAAATATAACTATTTATACATGTCTTGGTTCTATACTTCATTATTGATTAAAGAATCTAAATAAAAAAGTGAGTAAGCTTATGGCAAAATTGTGCTGTTAGACATGGTCTGACCAAACACTATCAATGTTCAGGCTTCAGGTTGCCTTGCTTTTTCTTCCATTAGACGGTTGAAGCGGTATACATGGTTTTGGGCCAGAAGGTTCGCCTTCGCTGCCTCCCGGTTTTTTACAGCACCTACAATTTCCCATATATCTTTGTAATTTTCCCTGAGTAGCTCATCTTTTTTGGGTAAAAATCGGCTAAAGTAAAGTCGAATATTTTCATATACTGTTTTAAGAATTGATTCGTAGATTGGATTCCCAGCTATTTGGGCTAAGGCCAGATGCAGGTTGTTGTCTACCTTGATAAACTCATCCCAGTGTGATATGCCATGTTCAAGATGGCTCTCTGCCTCTACCAAGAGCTGCTCTAAGCGATCTATATCGTTGTTAGTGGCCCTCTCTGCAGCAAGACCCGCAACAAGACCTTCAACACCCTCTCTGAATTCCGCAAGATCTCTGAGTGAGACCCTTTGGTAGCGAATAAGCAAATCCAAACTCTCGCTAATCTGGTTTGTATTGAGAGCATTAACTACTGCACCACCTGAAACACCTGTTTTAATATTGATTAGCCCCTTTTGCTCCAATATACGAAGTGCCTCCCTGATCGTGCCCCTGGACGACCTAAACATCTCCCTCATTTCCCTTTCAGGTGGTAGTTTGTCCCCGGGCTTCAGTTTTCCCTCAAGGATTGCGTCTTGAATCTGTTCGACGACGTCCTGAAAAATGCGATTTTGCTTTGCCTCTTTAAACATAGTGAGATCTTTATAATGGTTAAACCATTATAAAGATATATAATACTATGTCAAGGTATTTTATGTAATCGTTTTTATAAGGCTATAAGCGCGGCAGAGGGATGTCAATAAAAATCTTATTTCAGGCCATCTTTAACTGAATCTAGAATATTCTTATCGATAAGGTATTACTTATTGTTTTTACTCAGATTACTATAAGAGAACTTTCTTGACAATACACATGAAAAGGCCTTTATTGCAATTGTTAAGGTTTTGTAGCTTAACTATAATTTTTTAACCAAATACAGGTAACTATAGTGGAAAAAAATATTCAAAAGCATATAAAATATTATGTATTAATCATATGCGCCGCTGTTTTATGGGCCTCTTCGGGTACAGCCTCTAAATATCTTTTTAATGCTGGGATGGGTCCCTATGCCTTAGTTCAATATAGGGTAAGTTTTTCAGCGTTAATCTTAGGGGCCTATCTGCTTGTATTGAAACCACATCTGCTTAAAATCAGGCCCAGGCATTTATGGCATTTCGCAATATTAGGTGCGGGCATGGGGGGTGTGCAGTTTACCTATCTTTTTGCGATCTCAAAAATAAATGTTGCCATTGCTATCTTGATGCAATATATGGCGCCATTTTTTATCGCGATTTATAGCTTCCTCTTCTTTAAAGAAACAATGAACAGATGGAAGGTATTCTCTATTATTATGGCCTTCACTGGTTGCTTTTTTGCGGTGGAGGCTTACAATGTGGCCATTTTTGCATTAAATTGGCATGGTATTGCCGCAGGTCTGTTATCAGCACTATTTTTTAGCTTTTATACAATAATGGGTGAAAGAGGTATGCGTCATTACAGTCCATGGACCGTACTTTTTTATGCATTTGCCTTCTCCGGCATATATTTTAGCATTTTGCTGAATCCAGCAAATCTGTTTTTTTCTGACATGAAGCCTATATGGGTAATAAGCGTTATATATATTGTTGTTATTGGAACAGCTATACCTTTCGGCCTATTTTTTATGGGAATAGAGTATTTGAGAAGCACCAGGGCCTCTGTTGTTGCCTCATTTGAACCAATTTCTGCGGGTATTTTTTCATTCATTTTCTTAGGTGAGGCATTGACGCTTTGGCAGGTTTTTGGTGGATTGTTGGTGATTGGCAGTATCATCATAATCCAGCTTGAAAAGGAAATAGACCTTGAGGCACCTGCGTATAAAAAACGTGCAGCTTAAGAAAAAAATCACCTTTTGATATTGTGCGGAGCACTCATATAATCTTATATAGTGAATGTAACTGCCCGAGCTGTTTTTACATGATATCGCGTGGGCTTGCCTGATGCTTATCTGGAAAACAATATATCATGACTTTTGCCCCCACAGTTGAAGATAAGATCAAATGCAGATAGATTATGGATAAACTCACCCCATAGCTGGGGATATATTGGGGAAGGCTTTGAAAAGAAATGTAGCTTTATCCCTGATGAAGAGAATAATCCTTGCTTAAGGTATTTTTTTGCGCTGTCCTGTGCCAAGAAATCAGATGATTTTAAGACATTGCATATATTAACGAGAAGTTCGTTGCCCCTGCCTTTTACCCCTAAAGATGATTGCAAGATTATCCGTGTTTTAATCTTTAGCTGTTTTTTAAGGTACCCTATTATATCCATGTTTAGGTCTATGAGATGTTCAAATCTCCCTGAAAAAATCTCTTCGAGAAAACCCAGATGCTCCTTAAAATATGGGCTGTTCGCATAAGAATATGTAAGGCTCGTGAGATGTTTGTCCATCCATCTGCCTTCCGGGCATACCCTAACCTTATTTATTGTTTGCAGGCCTAATCCCTTTCTCCACACAGGTATAGAAATCCAGAGAACTCCCTGTTCATTTTTGAAGCGGTTTCGAGTTAGCCAGCTTGTTTTTTGAGGGAATTGAACAGCATCAAGAATAACCATAATATCGGAAAGGTGTGCCTTAAGAAAAAAGCCCAAAAATGGTGCGAATAGCGGCTGATATGCACTCACTATCATGTTATCCACGCACGTTTTGTTTTTTTATGAGGCGACCTATCCTTGAATATTCATCAGGCGTGTTAATATTTAAAAATACCTGTTCTGGAGAGGTAAATTTTTTTATCTCATCTTCCTTTACATATTTAATATTGATATGGCCATAAAAAAGCCTAACCTGATACGTATTTGCTTTAATGAGGTTCTCGATAGCGCTTAAACATGATTTTGAATAAACGGCATGAAGAGGCTCTATTTCATTGCCTACAGAGGGAACTACCGCCCAATAGTTGTCTCTAATGTCTGTCATGTAGCGAACAAGCCCCTCCTCAATAAATGGCATATCGCATGCAATAAAAAAGCCCATCTCGTTTGACATAGACAAAAGACCTGTGTATATGCCACCTAACGGACCTAATCCCTTTTTTATATCTTCGAAAACAGGTAGTCCCAAATAGGAAAGCCGTTTTTTTTCGTTTGAGATAAGTATTACCTCTTGAAAAATCTTTTTCATCTTTTCTGCAGTACGTTCTATAAGAGGGGTGCCATTAATCATTAAAAATGCCTTGTCCTTTCCATAACGGCTGCTTAAGCCCCCTGCCAATATTACCCCCGTAATATTTTCTAATGGCCTTTGTACTATTATTTGTTCCTTCATTTTGCTTGAATCACTGCAATATTTTTTATCTTGCAAGTGC
Source organism: uncultured Desulfobacteraceae bacterium (assembly GCA_964393665.1). Taxonomy (GTDB): domain Bacteria; phylum Desulfobacterota; class DSM-4660; order Desulfatiglandales; family B25-G16; genus M55B121. The sequence continues at coordinate 3,643 of CAYMVB010000272.1, forward strand.
CTTAATGGTAGCTACATGATTGTTGAGCTCTTTTGCCAGTATTTCTGCATAGTTTTTTCATATAAGAAATGCCCTTTGGCATAATATGCGAGATTGGTTAGCGTGTATGACTACTCCGCAAATTTTTAGTAATTTATTTACAATGATAAATGCAGCTAAATTTATGCATGCTATCTTTTGTATATTCTTTTACCTGTTATGCCGACAGTGGATAAACTTTTTTGACCCCGGACATTGCTACTATATCATTTGAG
>CAYMVB010000273.1:0-2117 GCA_964393665.1 uncultured Desulfobacteraceae bacterium
CATAGCCCAACGATAACAAGAAAACCAAACAGGTTCCTCAAAAACATAAAGGGGTTTATCGTGGGATAGTAGTTGGAAAAGATTGTGGATGTAACCAACGAATCAAGGGCATGCATAAGAAGAAGCAACATAAATGCCCAGTATATAAGTACGTGAGCCAACCACCTCAAAAGGTCCTCCCGCATGATCTTTCTCTGAATAATTACATCCAGGAAAAATACCTTGAGGAGGGTCAGTATCCTGATGCTAAAAATAGCAGAGATTATACCCTTTAAGGCCGCAAAAAATCTTGTGGAGGCCCCTTTTGATTCCACACTAATCTTGAGAGAAAACCATGAGCTTACCTTGTATACTAAGCCCATGATAAAAATTACCAGGGCCACATAAAGGCTTATGGAGTAAAGCATAGACTCGTAATCCTTTTATAGTTTTTTAGTGTTTAAATCCTCAGGCAGAAGTGCTAAATCTTTGCCACATCTAAGATAGCCGGAAGTCTGTTTTCCCAGCCCATAGTTACCAACTGAACTCCCTGGCATAAATTTTTCAGGGACACAATCAATTCACCTGCAATATTTATGCACTCTGTAAGTCTGTCCGGTGCCTTCCTGATCCTGGAGATAATCTCCTCCGGTATAGGAGGCCCGGGAATATTGGTAGAGATATATCTGGCAACGGCAACTGATTTTAGGACAAACACCGTTGCTATCACAGGTACTGCTAGATGTTGTATCTTTTCCATGAAGTAGGTAAATGCCGGAATGTTAAAAACTGGCGGGGTGATGATAAATTGAGCGCCTTGTTGGACTTTTTTTTCTGCACGTTCTAATTCCGCGTTCAGGTCGTTGTCATCTTTAGCAGGTTTGATGGAGCACCCGGTAACAAACTCTGGCGATCCCTTTAGCTCCATACCTGTCATATCAACACCATTCTGAAGCCCCTTAATAACACTTAGCAGTGTTAATTCATCAATGTCCGCTATTGGATTCGCGTCAATATGGTCACCGTACTTTATCTCTTCACCAGGTATTACTAAAAGATTTTTAATACCAAGCATATATGCAGATAATATATCACCCTGAAGGGCTAGCCTGTTTCTATCCCTGGTGCAAATCTGCATTATTGTCTCCATGCCATGTTGCTGCATCAGGGCCGCACCGCCAAGTGCGCTCATTCTCATTACAGCCTGACCCATTTCAGGCACTATAACGCCATCTACCCTACCCTTCACTTTTATTATATTGGAAAATAACTCAGAAACGTCTACCCCCTTCGGGGTATCAAATTCGGCTAAGACTACAAAATCTCCTGAAAGTAATTTTTTCTGAAAGGCCATAATTCACCATATTTTAATATGAACATACATGCTCAAAAAATCACCAAGGCACTCAGAAACAAAAAACCATGTTAAGTCATCATGTATATGATCAAGAAATTTAGCCTTTTTCTCTGATTACCAATGGCAGAGAATGATGTCAAGACAAAAAATCATCTTCTTATAACTTTACGCCTCAGACAGGCAACTAAAGCCTAACTACCATGCCGTCTTCCGGCTAAACAATCGGTGAAAGTTTTCATACCCTCTTGTGTTTCCTAAATATTACATTGAATTGAAACCCAGATTATGGATTAATATTTGGTGCAGGGGAATTTAATTTGCCGGCTTCTTGCACAATTAAGAGAGAGTGGCGTTTAAGGAAAGGCTATAAAAACATAAAGACTTGTAGCATTTTTATTTCTTTCTGATCATTATAGAGGTGAAGAAAAATTACCATACAAGCCACAATAATATATTTGCAGGTGTCTTTAAAAGGATACATTATAAATTCTAAATAATTCTTTATTCAATATATTTAGATATCAAACATTAAGCTTATAGAAAACTTCTATTGTTAAACAAATTTAACAAGACGAATAGCTTTTAAAAACGCTCGATAAACAACTCTTACACCGTAGGCCTTGGGAGCAGACCTGCCATCTTCATAATCTCAGGCACCTTATGTTCCCATTCTATTGCCATAAAATGCACCCCGGCAATGCCTTCAATCTCCTGCATTTCCTGCATCTGTTCACAGGCAATCTTTATGCCCTCATCTGCGACATTGCCCTTTCCCGCACCC
>CAYMVB010000274.1:0-6152 GCA_964393665.1 uncultured Desulfobacteraceae bacterium
GGGGTGCTGGTCAGTATACAGGGCGGCGTACCATATGTTGGTCCTCCAGTCCCCCCAACTTCCAAGCTTTCCATCAAGGTCCTTGTCCCAAAGCAATGATGCGCCTAACTTTTCAGCCTTTTCCTTGGATATATGTTTGGTATTATAAGCGATACCGGTTTGGCCATAGTCATATGGGACTGCGGAAAGTTTTCCCTTGGTTATAGCACGATATGGCTCCATCATTGCTGACATTACATTCTTGAGGTTTGAAATCTTGCTCTCATCAAGTACGGAGTCATAACCTAAACCGACATAGCGGGCATAATCGAACACACCGCTCAGGTGCGCTAAGTTGAACTCGCCGCCTGGAGGAAATGACGCCTTTACCCTTGTCAGGTATGTATCCATATCCCCAAACTCGCCATCGATCACCTTTACACCCGTAGCCTTGGTAAACGGATCAAAGGCGTATTTTCGGAAGGCCTCGGAGGTAGAGCCGCCCCACCCATCAAAGCGGATAGAGTCTGCGGCAGAGGCAGAACGGGTGAGAAGACCAAAAGGCCCTCCTACCAGTCCAGCCGCGGCTCCGGCAATGCCAAGGTATTTTAAAAAATCCCGGCGACTTACCTCACCATTCATGTAACGTTTGTGCATGCTGTCCAGTCCTTTTTCCAAATCCTTTTTCATAGTTTTCCTCCTTTTCTAAATGGTTGATATGACAAAGGTTAATGTTCCTGCAATCGTGAGGAACATGTTTCTATTTTACCTCCTTACACCCGCACTTTTTTGCCCATGCAGCATCTTCAGGGTTGCAAACCCAATAAATAGGGTCTTCACCTTTTTTTACTATCCTCAAACCACCTGATGAGCTCTTACTGTATGAGCGCGCCAAAGCAAGATCATTAAAGGGAAGTACAGTAATCCACCGTATATTCCCATCCTTGTCCTCCAGCTCGATCATTGGCATGTTTTTCTCCTTTTTTAATTCCCCCTGCTAAACTTTCGAGATAGATATCCCGCAAGCAAGGGTGTTCCGATGGTCAAGAGGATCATAACCGTACCCAGGGCGTTTATTTCAGGGCTGATGGAGTTTCGTAACATTCCGAATATTTTTACCGGCACAGTTTGACTTTGAGCTGTAGCCCAGAACAGGGTGGCGGTGATATCGTCAAAGGAGATAGTAAAGGAAAACAACATGCCGGCCAGGATAGCCGGGGTAAGTAAGGGAAGAGTGACCTCTATAAATGTCTGAAACGAATTAGCCCCCAGGGACTGAGCCGCTTCTTCATACTCTCTTTTGATACCGCCCAACCGAGCCTGAACAATTAAGAGGACATATGGTAAGGTGAGAACTACATGTCCAATTACCAGCAGCACAAATGTCTTAGGTTGTTGCAGCCAGCGGATAAACAGAAGTAAAGCAACGCCTAAGATTACCTCCGGGATCATGATGGGCGTAAGAAGCAAGGTGTTAAGCGTATTTTTTCCCGGAAAATCGTACCTCACAAAGGCCATGGCAGCCAGAATTCCTATAGTTGTAGAAAATAGGGCTGTTAGAGAGCCAAGTATCAAAGAGTTTTTGAAGGCCGTTAATATAGGTTCATTGTGTGCAAGCTTAAAGAACCATCTCAGACTAAAGCCTTCCATTGGAAAGCAACCAAACTGCTGAGGATTGAATGAAAGTACAATGACCACAGCAATGGGTGCAAACATGAAAATATACACCAGTATGGTGTAAAAACGGATTAATGACCAGCCTGATACTTTTATCATATAATAGCTCTCATTGAAGGCTCTTGAATATCTGGTTAATTCCCATATACCTGTTATAGATCCAAACAATAAGTACCAGCAGGGTAAGCAGGACAACGCTTATAGCTGAACCGAAAGGCCAGTCCAGGGTCCCGATTACACGCTTGAAAATGAGGTTGGCAATCATGTCGTTTCCAGGTCCTCCCAGGATCATGGGTGGCAGGTAAGTTCCTGCTGTCAGCACGAAAACAAGTAAACTGCCGGCGCTTACGCCGGGCAGACTCAACGGAAGGGTAACTTCCTTGAATGCCTGCCATTCGGTACAGCCCATGCTCCTCGCAGCCTCGAGCAGGCTTTTATCAATTCCCTCCAGGCTCACATAAATATTCAGTATCATAAAAGGGAGCAGATATTGGATCAGGCCCATAAGAACAGCTCCTTCGTTGTAAAGCATGCCTATCGGAGTTGATAGTAACCCTATTTGAATGAGAAAATGATTGATCAGGCCGGTGTCTCCCAGGATGTTAATCCAGCTCATGGTTCTGATAATAAAACTGATCCAGAAGGGAAGCATGATAAGGAGCAAAAGGATTGCTTTGTGTTTGGTAGTACTCCTGTAAAAGAAGTATGCCGGGATATAGCCCATTACCAGGCACAAAGCGACACTCTCAAAGGAAACGCGGATAGTTCTTAAAAGGACTGAGGGGTAGAAAAAATCAGCGAAAAACTTGGCATAATTACCGAATTGGAAGGCTGGTATATCTGCGCCACTGGGCGCTCGCAGCCAAAAACTATATACCACGATAAAGGCCACGGGTATAACCAATAAAAAAAATACAGCCGTGGTTGCTGGAGCAAGCAAAGCAACAGGTTTCCAGAGTTTATTTTGCATGAGATAAAATGAAAAAGGTTAACACGATAAAGAAGCACAAGTTGCTGTCTTTTACGTAAGTACCCACATACAAACTGATCTTTCAAAAAGTTATTGAACGCCCTCGAGGCTAATCTCAAATAGCTATATTTATTGAAGTTTATCTAATTCAATGACTGAGCAGTTATGTTAGCCGTTCATAGACGCTTGCATTTCCGAACTTAATCTCTTGAGAGCTATATTAGTTTACCTAACGTTTGTTCAATTAAAAGATTATCAGTAATCCTCTCTCGAAGACCTTATTTTTTAATTTGGCACATTACTGTAATGAAGGTAATTCCAGCTAATGACCCTTGGCTAAGAAAAGAGGGTAATAGGCATTTGTCCGAAAAACACAAACATTGTTTGGTGAATATTCATTCTGATACATGCCGATTATCATGTTAGTTTGAAATTCGGCGGGACCCTTTTGACTAGCCGACAAATATCCCCCGTCTAAATCATTTGAAGCACGCTCGCACAGATGGCTAGCAACAAAGAACAATTGATTACCAGCTTCAAAATGTCATGCGTTTATGCTAGAAAATTTTATTGATTTTTAAAATAACGTAAAAAAGAAAAGATTGTCAAGGCAAAAAATCAGGCTTTTTTACCTTGTGCATTGATCAGTCTTTAAGAAAGAAATCTACGCCTATTTTTCAACTAAGACCCGTTTGAGAAAATTATAGATTACTTCGCTGGTTTTCACTACACTATCGAGACTGACACATTCATCCGGGCCGTGAAAATTTTCACCATCGGCTCCAAACACGTAGGTTGGCACTTTGAGCCTTGAGCCTAAATAATTAAAGTCACCCATGCTTGCAAAATATGCTATAGCACCTTTTTTACCCGTTGCAGATAGTATGCTTTGCTTTATAATGTCTGTATAGGAATTGCTTTCTGAGGTTACATATGGTTGAAATCCCGCGCTTTCAGGGTGGGGGCCGTCCCTAAACTTCATAGCAACCTTTCCTCTTACGTTTGCTCTTTTAACTGCTTGATCGACTTCACTGCGGATATAGTTTAGGTCCTCTCCTCTTACTACATGTCTAAACACCGTAAAGGATGCCTTGTCTGCTACGCTAGCGGCGGCTCCGCCACCATTCATTTCAATAATGCAGATCGAACCTTTTCCTAATTTTGGGTCTACTTGAAATTCAGTTTTTTTTAGCTCCGAAATCACCTTGCAGGCCTCTATGATTGCGTTTGTGCCCTGCTCCGGAAAAGCGGCATGGGCGGATTTTCCTGTAAGATTTACTGTATAGTTCCATCCGCCACGTGCGCCTAAACATAAACAGGGAAAGGGAATGCCACAAAAACCGCTGCTTGGCTCAGCAACAATTGCAACATCTGTATGATTAATAATGCCGTCAATTATAAGGGCATCTGTTCCGAGGCCATAGGGACCTTCTTCATCACATACTAAGGTATATAAAATTTCTCCATCAAAGGTCTGAAAAGAATTGGCAAAGGCCTCTACGGCAAGCATAATGGATGCGCACCCTGATTTCATATCAAGGGCACCTACGCCATATAATTTTTCATCTTCTATTGTTGCCCCTAAAGGGTTTTTTGTCCAGCCTTCACATTTCTGAACAGTATCTAAATGACCATTAAGAAGGATGGTTGGTCCTTCTCCCTGTCCCTTGAGTGTCCCAAAGACGTTTGTTCCGGAAAAATTGGTTATCTTCTTCTCGTGAAAATGGTGATATTTTGCGGGAAGCCCCCTTTTTATAAACCAATTATACGCATATTCCATAATTTCATTTTCGTGGAAATAAGGGCTATAAATTTTTACAAGATCAGATAAAAGCTCTTCAGCTCTTTTACGATTTATGTAGGTACTGACATCAGTTGGCATGTTATTATTTACGCTCCTATTAGTATGATGATTGTGTTTTAAGCTCCCATAAACATCTCAATATATGCATGTGAGTCACATACTATTACATATTTTTCCATATATTTCCGTAAATTTAATGTCAAGGCCGATTATAACTTTTTTGGGCCGCTTTTCTAAAGAATTTTAGATATGTACTCGTGTGTCATGGGTTTTACATGTTTGCAAGCAAGGTCGTGAATTTTAACCCAGATTATGCAGGAGGTGACTACTGCATAATCTGGGTTAAGAGACCCGTCAGTCATATTATAAACAGTGGGAATTTTCTTGTTGACACATAGCCATAGTTTTCATATGCTCCATTTTTCGAAAAAGGAGGCCTTCTCAATGGAAACTTTTTCCAATAAGCCTGAAAAACTCTATCGAACCCTTATTGAGTTGAATCCTGATGGGATTTTTATTCAAAGGGGAGACACCATCATCTTTGCCAACCAACGCCTTCATGAAATGCTCGGTTATCGCCCTGGAGAATTGATTGGCCTTGAGCATCGGCGTATCTACCATCCCGACTACCAAAACCTCCCAAAACAAAGGGCACAGGCCCGTTTTCAAGGAGAGATAGGCCCATCCACTTATGAGGTAAAGCTACAGCGCAAGGATGAATCCTGGTTATATGTTGAGCTTAACGCCACTTTTGTTGCTGTTGAGGGAGAAGCGGAGATACAGGTATGGGTGAGGGACATTACTGAGCGCAAACAGGCAGAGGAAGCGCTTGGGGCAAGCGAGGAAAAGTGCCGAATCATACTCGGAGCAATTAAAGAAGGTTACTATGAGACAGATCTTCAAGGTAATTTTACCTTTTTTAATGATTCCCTTTGTGAGATATTTGGATACGTAAGTGATGAATTACAAGGTCTAAGCTACCGAAAGGTAGTTACTAAAAAATATGCCAGAGATGTGTTCCAGGTCTTTAATGACATTTATAGGACGGGAAGGCCTTTATCACTGATCAATCATGAAATCGTTAAGAAAGACGGGGAAAAGAAGTATGTCGAACTATCAGCATCTTTGAGGATTGATATAAACGGTAAGCCAATTGGTTATTACGGCATTATCCGTGATATCACGGATAGAAAGCAAGCTGAAAGGGAGATTGAAAAAAGGCAAAAATTTTTGGAATCTGTGCTTTCCAACGCACCGGACGCTGTCATAACCCTTGATGCCTCCCACCATGTTACCGAATGGAACCCTGGCGCTGAGCAGATTTTCGGCTACAGCCGTAATGAGGCAATTGACATAGATTTAGATGATCTTATCGCCCACAAGGATGTTGTGAATGAGGCAAAAAAGCTTACCCGCCATATTCTTTCCGGGAACAGAGTAACCCCGAGAGAGATGGTTCGTTACCGTAAAGACGGAACCGAGGTAAACGTCATTGGGTCGGGTTCGCCGATCATCATAGATGGGAAACTCCAGGGCCTTGTAGTTGTTTATACGGATATCACAGGCCTTAAACAGGCAGAGGAGGAAAAAACGAGACTTGGCCTCCAATTGCAGCACGCCCAGAAAATGGAGGCCATAGGAACACTGTCAGCGGGCATTGCCCATAATTTCAACAATCTTCTTATGACTATCCAGGGCAATACGTCCTTGATACTTTTAAAA
>CAYMVB010000275.1:0-28888 GCA_964393665.1 uncultured Desulfobacteraceae bacterium
AAAACCCATAGTACATACCTGATTAAAAGTTAGTTACGAGTATTTAAAAATCTGTCCCTTCATACAAAAGGTTTGGGCGGTTGTCAAATAATTTTTTTAGGAGATTGATTTAAGCCAGATTATGATACGTAGAATTCAGCAATATAGTAAATATAGAAGGGCTTATCTTGGTACTCGTTATAACGTGGGGCAATAAGTATCAAGGGTAAATACAAAATTGTTTGAGAAAATCACTGCACTATCAATTTTGTTCCTGAAGGCGGTACAAAAGAAAAAAAATCATCGCTAAAATTTTTTCCCTGTGACCAGTTGTTAAAGAAAAACTTAGTCACCCCACTGACATTATTGTAGATGCTAACCTGTTTAATAGCAAAACTTCCGTTATCTATAAATACCTCCAGGTGATCAATTTCCTGCGATGGTTGTTTTAGGCTAAGCATTAAAAGCGAAAGATTTTCCTCTTGGCCTGAACGTAAGGATATTTGAAAATCATCCCTGATTCTTTCCATTCCCTTAAGAATGTTACTAATGAGCTGAAGCTCCTCGCCGAACCTTTCAATAGGGTATTTGTATGCCTCATTTTTTTCTGGTATATACCACCATAATGTTTTTGCATTTGTAAGGAGTAATTCCTCCTGCGGGCTAACCTGATCAAGCCTAAGGAAGCTTGGGGGCTTAAAAAAAATCCTTCCCTTCGCAACATCATGCCTATCTTTTACCTTAAGCATATTCATCGCTTTACTGATTGATTCTCTGGTATAATCAGCAGTTGATCCGGATGATCCGCCATATCTATCAGTAACGCCATTGATTATCTCCTCCAGCTGATTATCAACGAAGGCATGCTTAGTAGGAATAAATACAATCATCAAGAAAAGAGATAAAACTATAAAAAATCTCACATGCAAAATCATCCCCCCCTTTTAAAAACCTCCCTGGGTCTGATTCCATCAGATGGTCCGACAATCCCCTCTTTTTCCATTGCCTCTATCATCCTGGCAGCCCTATTGTAACCTACCCTTAGTTTACGTTGAACCTTTGAAATTGATGCCTGGCCAGTCTCCAAGACTAATTCTACTGCCTCATCGTATCTTTCATCCTTATCACCTTCTATCTCTTCTGTTTCCTCTTCAGTACTAATTTCAGAGATTATAGAGGTATCATACTCTGGCTTCATCTGATTTTTCAAAAATGATATTACCCTTTTCACCTCATCTTCCGACACAAATGCCCCGTGGATTCTAATAAGCTTTCCCACGCCTGGAGGCAAAAACAACATATCACCTTCCCCTAAAAGATGCTCGGCGCCCATTACATCTAAGATAGTCCTTGAGTCCACCCTAGATGAAACCTGAAACGAAATTCTTGTTGGAAAATTTGCCTTAATAATACCGGTTAAAACATCTACAGAGGGCCTCTGTGTTGCGATTATCATATGAATCCCTGCCGCCCTTGCCATTTGTGCAAGTCTTGCCATAGATTCCTCAACCTTCCTGCTTGAAACCATCATTAAATCTGCCAATTCATCAATTATAATAATAATATAAGGAAGATGCTTCTTATTTTCCTTGCCTCCATCAAGTGTTTCATGCAAGGATTCCTTTCTCACTTTTCTGTTGTATGCATCTATATTTCTTACGCCTTCTTCAGAAAGAAGGCTATAGCGCCTTTCCATTTCATCAACAGCCCAACCAAGTGCCTTTGTAGCCTCTTTTGGGTTTGTAACTACGGGATGAAGCAGATGAGGTATATCCTGATATGGTGCAAGCTCTATCCTTTTTGGATCAATCATTATAAACCTAATCATTGAAGGAGATGCCTTAAACAAAATACTATTTATCATTGCGTTAATTGATACACTTTTACCGGTACCAGTTGCCCCGGCAACTAAAAGATGAGGCATTCTTGTAAGATCCGTAATAACCGGTTGCCCGACTATATCCATACCTAAGGCAATGGTTATTCTATTGTGAGAGTTTATAAATGCCTCACTAGATAAAATTTCCTTTAGGGTAACCAGCTTTCTCTTGTTATTAGGTATCTCGATTCCTATGGCAGATTTTCCAGGAATTGGTGCTACAATACGAATATTTGATGCTCTCAGGTTGAGGGCTAGATCGTCTGCTAAAGATGAAACCTTGCTTATCTTCACCCCTGGGGCAGGCCTGAATTCGTACATGGTAATAACTGGCCCTGGCATTATTTCAACTACCTCACCATCAACGCCAAAATCTTTTAATTTTGCCTCTACTCGTAATGCATTGGCCTGCAAACTTTCTTTTAGTGCCCCTTGTTCATGTGATTTAGGGGAGTCGTCCAAAAGATTCAATTGAGGAAGCTTGAAATCACCTTCTATATTCATAAAGGGAAGAGACTCCTGCACTGGTTTTGAGGATTTTTGTAAAGGGACTTCAACAATATTCACCTTCTTATCTATTCTTTTGCTAGCCTGCCTTACAACTTTATCTCTTTGTTTTGCCCGCCGTTTTTTTTCTATGTATTTAAGCCACTTTTCTTTAATGTAAAGGCTAAAATTAAAAATAATCTGCCACAGTGTCTTAAAAAACATCCCAAATGAAAATTTGGTTATTACCATTGCTGAAATAACAAAAATGGCAGAAAAAAACGTATATGCTCCAAAAGAGTTAAATGTTTTCTTTCCAATATCTGCACAATAAAATCCTATTAACCCGCCGCTTAGCATTGTACCTCTATACGGTATTCCATTAGGAGCATAAAGAGACAATAAGGCAGAAAATGATAGCATGAGCAGGCCTATATTTGATAATACCAAAATAATCCTGGAGGGGAGCCTGCCCCTAAAAAAAGAGAAGGATAAAAAAAGACAACCAACTATAAGCCAAAAAGAGGAAAAGCCGCAAACTAGAAAGAGGAGTCCTGCCAAGTTAGCCCCAACAGAGCCAAAAAGATTTTGTTCATCTACCATCTTTTGGCCCGTTTCCCATAAAACCGGATCATGCGGATAATAAGACAACAAACTTACAGCAAATAAAAGGGCTATGAGAAGAAAAATTACCCCCCACACCTCATTTTTTATAGTACTTCTTAGAGTTTTCTTCCCCTTATCCATTAATATACTCCTCTATTGCTTAGGGAGGAATGCCTACTCTCAATCACAATAATCACAGCTTTCTGAATTTTAAGGACAGGCATATTTTTATATCATCTCTCAATTCGTTTCAAAATAATTATCAAAAATAATGGACAAAATCAATTATAATAATTTAATCAAATTCCATCTCAAGCATATCAAGAAAGGCTCCTTTTTATTTTAAGCACCAAACAGGTAGCTGTCAAAGTAACAGGTTAGAGCCTAAGTTTAGATTTTCACCATTCTTGTCTTGACATTTTTACCGATTTCGGTAATTTATTGGATATCTATTTTTCTATTACTTTTTATCATACCTAATTTACTAAAGTGTGAAACTATTAAGCTGCGGCAAAGCTTTAAAAAATTTGGACAGTATGATAATAAGAGACGAGGGCCTGATAACCGCTATTAATAATTTTAAAAAGTTTTGACATTCATTTTTAATTAATTGAGGAGAACATATGACACAAAAAACTGATCAAATTAGAAATATAGGGCTGGTAGGTCATAGCAGTTGCGGGAAAACATCATTAGCAGAAGCTATCCTTTATAATAGCAAGGTGATTAACCGATTAGGGAAAGTAGATGATGGGTCCTCTACTATGGATTTTGAGCCTGAAGAAATAAAGCGAAAGGTCACCCTTGGTACATCCTTCTGTCCATATAGCTGGAAGAATAAGCAATTCAATATTATTGACACGCCTGGCGAAAACGATTTTCTCTCTGATGCCAAGATATGTTTGCAAGCAGCGGAAGGCGCTGCTTTAATTGTTGATGCAGTAGACGGGGTAAAGGTAGGAACTGATAAGGTGTGGGGCTTCTCATCAGATTATAATCTTCCCCGTATCATTATTATCAATAAGCTAGACAGAGAACGAGCTGATTTTTATAAGGTTTTAGAGGATATTGAAAATAATTTTTCTATAAAGGCAACACCTATATATCTTCCAGTTGGGGCTGAAAGCGAATTCAAAGGTTTAGTTAATTTGGTAAGGTTAAAGGCCCACATATATAAAAATGATGCCTCTGGCTCATTCGCAGATGAAGATATTCCAGACTCAATGAAAGATATCGTAGAGAAATGGCATGAGAGGATTATGGAAAATATTGTTGAGGCAAATGATGATATTATGGAAAAATATCTTGAGGGACAGGAAATTTCAACAAAGGAGGTTGAAGAAACCCTTATAGAAGGGGTTAAATCTGGCATCATTATACCTATTATGCCCTGTTCTTCTATTCTTAATATAGGTATTTCACAACTATTGGACAATATCAATCAATTTATTCCTTTTCCAGTTGAAAGAGGAAAGGCGAGTGGCCATAAAATAGGGAGTGAAGAAAAAATTGAATTTGATGCTACAAATGAGGCTCCCTTTTCGGCGCTTGTCTTCAAAACTTTTGCAGATCCATTTGCAGGAAAGCTTAATTTGCTTAAGGTCAAGTCTGGAAAAATTACCTCAGAGTCCACAGTCCTTAATTCTACAAAGAATGTAAAGGAAAAACTAGGACAGCTTCTTTTGATAGAGGGGAAAAAACAAAGACAGATACATGAAGCTTTTACTGGGGATATTGCGGCTGTTGCTAAACTAAAAGAGACAACAACCGGAGATACTTTCTGCACAGACGACAATCCAATAGTTTTCATGCCGGCTGAGCCATTTTTACCGACCATTTCTTTCGCCGTAGAGGCTACTGAGAAGGAAAACGAGGACAAAATTTTTTCCTCTCTTTTGAGATTGGCAGAAGAAGATCTTACGCTTAAGTTAGACAGAGATCAATCAACGGGAGAAATCATTCTTTCTGGCACAGGTCAAATACATATTGAGAACACTAAGGATAAATTAAAACGAAAATTCGGGGTAGAGATAAACCTTAAGACTCCTAAAGTGCCTTATAGAGAGACTATAAAAAATAAAAAGGAAGGGATTGTTTATCGACACAAAAAGCAGTCAGGAGGACGAGGGCAATTTGCCGAGGTTCACTTTGATATATTTCCATTGAAAAAAGGGGAAGGTTTCGTTTTTGAAGAAGCACTTACAGGAATGAATGTGCCAAGGAATTTTGTACCGGCTGTAGAAAAAGGTATAGTTGAGGCAATGAAGACCGGAGTGTTGGCTGGCTATCCATCTGTAGATCTAAAAATCCGGTTTTTCGATGGGAAATCCCACGAGGTTGACTCTTCTGAGATGGCATTTAAAATTGCAGCCTCTATGTGTTTCAAAAAAGCATTCCAGGAGGCTACACCAATTCTTTTAGAACCAATCATGAATATGGAGATAAAGGTCCCGGATGACGTTATGGGTGATGTTATAGGGGATATTAACGGCAGAAGAGGGAAGGTGCTGGGCATGGACATTGAAGGAAAATATCAAGTCATCAGGGCAGAGGTACCAATGGCTGAGGTTTTAAGGTATTCCTTCGATCTTACATCCATAACAGGCGGCAGAGGCAGTTTTTCTATGAAACAATCTCATTATGAAGAAGTCCCACCCCATCTGACAGAGAAGGTGATAACTGCATCTAAGGAAGACGAATAACAGAAAGGCCAATGTATGATTAGTGCAGGGGTATTGACTATAAGTGATAAAGGATATAGAGGGCAACGGATTGATAGTTCTGGCCCCTTAATAGCTCAGATGCTTATTGCGGCTGGATATATTGTAGAAGTAAAGGCTGTTGTGCCAGACAACGAGGAAAAAATCGTAGAGCACCTAATAGATTGGGTTGATAATAAAAACATCAGGTTTGTTGTGACAACTGGAGGTACTGGACTGAGCCCAAGCGATGTAACCCCAGAGGCAATGCTCACGGTAATAAAATACCAGATACCCGGTATGGCTGAGGCAATGAGGTCTGAAAGTCGAAAAAAGACACCTAACGCAATGATTTCAAGAGCAATAGCAGGGGTAAGGGCAAACAGCCTTATAGTAAATTTGCCGGGAAGCCCTCAAGGCGCACAAGAAAATCTATCTGTAATATTGCCAGCAGTTAATCATGCGCTTGCAAAAATTGGCGGCGATCAAAGCGATTGCTCGTAAAAAAAGAGATTTTTGCAATATATTACATATTGACATCAACAACGATTAAAAAATTAAACCTTATACCTTAGTATAATATTAGAGATACGGACAATATTTGAACCTACCAAATACCTATCACTTCGAACCAAAGTCATTACTTTAGGCTGGTTTTCGAAAATACATTCTCATTTTTCCTGAACTTTTCTCAGAAATTTTTCTAAAAAATGTAGCCCTGTTCATTTGGCTATCTTTACTATAAATAGTATAAAAAAAAGGCGGCCACTTTTTTTAAAATAAGTCTGCAATAGGTAAATTTCTACTTGACTCAGCAAATACTCATGCCTATACTGCGACCGACTTAACATGTAAATGTACGGGCATCTTTTTAGTCTGCTTTTAGGTTATTTTCTAGTTCGGCCTTGAAAAAATAAGACAGAATTTAATAGTCTCCAGGGCATAACAACATCGAACTTACGGCATTAGTTGCCAGTAAAAAAATTTTGTGGCTAAGCTATAGTTAGATAATGCGACGGGGCTAAAAAGAGTCGTTATTACTTCTAATATGATTATTGAATTACATTCAATATAAAAGAATATGAGGGATATGTATGAAAAATATACGTTTATCGTTGTTGTTGATTATGATCATTTTATTTGCCTTTTGCCTTCCAGCCATCGCGACTGAAGGTGCTACACATGACACCCATGGACACGTTAATCTAGGCGAAATCCTATCACTTTATAGTATAATACCATTTGTCGGAATTTTACTTTCAATTGCCTTATTTCCTCTTTTTGCACCAGAATTCTGGCATCATCATTTTGGAAAGGTCTCTGCGTTCTGGGCCACTGTCATAGCTGTGCCACTTTTAATCATGTATAAAGGAGATGCCCTACATAGCTTTCTGCACATTCTGATAGCTGATTATGTCCCATTCATTATATTGCTCTGGGGGCTTTTTACTGTTTCTGGAGGCATATTGTTGAGGGGAAGCTTAAGAGGAACCCCTATGGTTAATACGATAATAATAATTATCGGAACAATCTTGGCCTCCTGGATGGGAACAACTGGTGCTGCCATGTTGCTCATTAGGCCTTTTTTGAGGGCAAATGATTATAGAAAGAACAGGGCATTTATGGTCGTATTTTTCATATTTCTCGTTGCTAATATAGGCGGTTCCTTAACACCAGTAGGAGATCCTCCACTTTTTCTGGGCTTCCTCCATGGTGTGCCGTTTTTTTGGACATTCCATATACTGCCCCACATGCTGCTGTCCGCATCAATTCTGTTAATTCTTTATTTTGCCATTGATACCTATTTCTACAATAAAGAGGGTCTCAAAGGCAAAAAATTTGAAGGAGAAAAAGAACCCCTCCGCTTAGCAGGCAGCTATAACTTACTATTCTTAGTAGGCATTGTTGGCTCTGTTATAGTAAGTGGCCTGGTAGATTGGGGAGAGGTATCTACATTAGGAGTCACAAGGAGCGTTCAAGAATGGGCAAGGGACGGATTTATTATAATAATGGGGATTCTCTCATTAGTATTCACAGATACGGTGGTAAGGGAAGATAATGATTTTTCTTGGTTTCCAATCAAGGAGGTAGGTTTCTTATTCGCCGGTATATTTACAACAATGACACCCTGTCTCCTGCTTCTCCTAGCCGGAAGCAAGGGTGCTCTCGCTTTTATTATTGACGTGGTTAAAGAGCCTGTTCATTATTTCTGGATTACAGGAATACTTTCAAGCTTCCTAGATAATGCACCTACATATCTTACGTTTTTCTCCACTGCCTTGGGAAAATTTTATTCCGGTGTCCCTGAGTCAATTGCAGTTGCTAAATTGATTGCCGAAAATCAAATCTATCTCATGGCTATTTCTGCCGGTGCTGTATTCTTCGGCGCAAATACTTATATTGGCAATGCACCTAATTTTATGGTGAGATCCATCGCGGAAGAGGCAGGTACGCCTATGCCAAGCTTTTTTGGTTATATGATAAAATATTCAACCATTATTCTTATTCCTGTATATATTATAGTTACTTTCGTATTCTTTTAACTTTAAGATAGGGGAAGGCTGTCCTTTACTTTTTTTAGCACCTTGATATCTGAAATTTTTGTATGGGGGTATTGACCATTTTTGTCCTTTTCAATATACTTAACCATATCCCAGATGGTAGTTAAGGCAATTGAAACTCCTACTAATGCCTCCATCTCCACGCCTGTCATGGCCTCGGCCTTAACAAAACAGGTGGCCTCAACAAAATTATCTCCAATTGAAAAATTAAGATCAATTGTATTCAGTGGAATCTGGTGGCAGTGAGGTATAAGCAACCACGTCTCTTTTGCAGCATTAATAGCTGCAACTTCAGCAACAGCTAAAGGATCACCCTTCTTAATATCTTTTTCCTTAATTTTTTTAATGGTACCTAAGGAAAGCTCTATTCTACCTGAGGCAAATGCCTGTCGTAATACAACACTTTTTCCAGTAATATCTATCATTCCCATAATACGCAACTCTCTCTAGATGTAATAAAATAAGTAAAGGCAAAAATGCAGGAGTTTAGTGGGGTTAGAATTGTATGATATGTTAAAAAAACTATAATGACGTAAATTTCCTTGAATTACTCTGTTTTTAGTATGTGTATACAGATGGAAAAAATTATTATCAAAAAACCGTTAATTATTGTCATCCTTGGTTTTGATGAAAGGCATCTTAGTAAATTTAATTCCCTCATCTTTAAGCACCTGTTCCTCTTTTGCCGTGGCCGTCCCTCTTATATTTCTCTTCTTCGTTATTCCGTAATATATTTTTAAGGCCTCTGTAGTAAAATTTGTTCCTACATCTTCAAAATTGTTTTTAACATATTCTACTACGCCCATAAAAAGTTTACCAAGGTCAGGGGGATTATTTTTTGACTTTTTCTCATCCGCTTCAAACTCCTGGCTGCTTTTTATAGCAACTGGCGATAATACCCTTGTTATGTTTGTATCCTTACATAAGGGGCAAGTAATCATTCCCATGGAGTTTTGCTCATCAAATGAGTCAATATCCTTGAACCATCCCTCAAAACAATGACCGTTAGAACATCTCAGATCAAAAGCAATCATTTCAATGCCACCAAAATTTCTTAGATGAAAGAGTTAATAAAGTCTTCCTAAAAAATAAACATGTAATCATACCAATAAAACTCCTGGTTTAAGGCTAACTAAAGATTTCAGAGACAAAATTTAAAATGCTGTGAAGGTACTATTTAAAAAGTCATTAATTCTAAGCGCCTGATGCATAAAACCGGAGAGAAAATTGAAGCAAAAAGCTTGCCTATAAAAGGCTTTTCTTTAGGTGTCTTAAATCAGCAGTATTCCACGTTATAATTTGTAAGGTGTAAAAGTAATGGCCTAAAACAGTTTTTATCTTTTCTTTATGCCAAGCACAAAATAGTTTTAAATCTATAGTAAAAATTTTTTATATCATTCAGCATAAAGAACCGCCAATATCCTTGTTTTCTCATTTCCATAGCATTTAACCAAATGTGGAACGGTAGAATCGTAATATATAGAATCTCCTGCCTCAAGTATATGTATCTCTTTATCTAAACGAACTTCCATCGATCCCTGGAGCACATAAATGAATTCCTGCCCGTCATGAGTTGAAGGTTCTTCTTCTACTGAGGGTTCAAGAGTCACAATAAAGGGTTCCATGTGCCTGTCTTTTTTGTTTGGAGCCAGCGATATAAACTCATAACCATACTTATCGCTTTTTTTAGTGTCATATCTTGAAATAATTTTTCTATCATCCTTGCGCACTATTGTGTAGGATTGATTTTCAGCCCCTGATATAAAATAACCCATTTTCATATCCAGGGCCTTTGCCAATTTAATAATTATTCCAAGAGGCGGCGACACCTTACCTTGTTCAATTTCCTCCAACAAAGAAACATTGAGCCCTGTTCTTTGTGAAATATCTTTTAAACTCAGACCCTTTTTATCCCGAATTTTTTTTACATTTTCTCCAACATGTAAAATAATCTCCGCATCCTGCAATGCTTTTTCCGTACCATCTGCTAAATATTTTTCCTCATCTTTTGAAGAAAAATGGCTAAGGTCGTTTAAGAAATCTTCATATCTATCATTTTCATCGGCATTCTTTTTTTCTTTCATGGCTTCTCCAGCGATAAAGAGTAATAAATTTCCCTTGTTTATTATGGATTAAACAAATGAGGGCCTTTCTCCATTTAAAATAAAAGAATAACGTTATTCTATTTATAACAAAATATATACCATCTTTATAAAATAGTGTCAATGCTGCAAAAGCTTTTTTAGGAAATATGACTAAGGTAGGCTTCAAACCATAATACCCAAGGGATATTATGGTTTGTTAATTACAAGGTGTGCTATGGCAGGCTTTGGTTTAAATAGAATCAACCTCAACATATTTTGCAAGGATATCATCTACAAGAATAAGGAGATATTTTTCTCCTTCAAAGGCAATCTCTGTCCCTGAAAACCCCTTATAAAGAACTACATCACCTATTGAAAGATCAATATCGGAATCTACAGGCAGTGCTACAACCTTGCCTTCCTGAGATTTCTCTCTCGCAGTATCCGGTATGATTATACCTCCAGATGTTTTTTCTTCGGCAGGGGCTTCTAATTTAAGTAACACATTATTATTAATTGGTTGAATCTTTCTCATTTGTACCATCCTTTCTTTAATGTTTGATTAATTTAAACCTAATAATTTGTCTATCTTTGGCTGATCAAAACCGACAACAATCTGACCATTAATATCTATTTGTGGCGTACCCATTTGACCGCTTCTACGAAATATATCCTTAGCCGCATTTTCATCATGAGATACATTTATATCTCTAAAAGGTATGCCAGCTTTTTTTAAGTAAGATTTTGCCCTGCTGCACCATGGGCAACCGTCCGAGCTGTATACAGAAACCCTAATAGTCTGCTGTCCCCCGTCCTTTCTAGAGACAACGTAATGGCGACCATCAGCTATCCTTTTGTAGGCTTCTTCAGTCTGGATACCTAATATGATCTCTGGTGGCCTGTCCTTTTTTAGGACTACTAAAGTAGGCACAGAACTAACCCCAAATAAAGGGTGTATATCATTTACCTTTGACGCATTAACCCTGAATATGGCTTTATCCGAATTTTTTTTATGAAATTCAGCAAGAATATCCAGGGCCTCATTGCTTTTTTCTGATGTATCCGAATGGAATAATATCATCATGAGTTCCGGGTTGCTTTTTTTAAGGTCAGATAAATGCTCCTGGCTTTCTATCTCTTGTACCATAATTTTAAACGGCCTCCTGAATGCAATGTAAATTTCTATGTACGGTGTTTTTATATTTTTTGATTTTTACTTTTTAATCATCAAAAATTATGTTGTCAAGACCTGAGAATCTAAAATAGAAGGTAAGATTTATTATTGATACAACCATTAAATACTTATTATATTTTGATTAGTTATAAATAATCCACGTTTTTAAAAAAATGATTCATTGAGCCAATCCATTGATACTATATGCTAAGAATTTTAGCTAAAAACATCCTACAAAGCCTTATTAATCTAACTATCAAATCTCTGAATTTAGACTTATAATTCTCTCCTCGCCTATCAATTCATCAATAAACCTCTATATATCGATGTAGAATTATAACGTATGGATATATGAAGCAGATTAAGCTTAAATCATCCCATAAAACCGATTACATAATTCCAAAAACATATGGTAATAATAAACAAAATCGTTGAAAGAGTTACTGCAGAAGAAGCAAATTTAACGTTCCCCGCCATCTCACTAGACATAACAACAGAAACAGTGGCCGAAGGGACTGCCAATATTGTTACAGCAACCTGCATGGAAGAAAAAGGGACCCCGGCTTTATGCAGTAAAAACAATGCTACCCCTGGAAGCAACAGTAGTTTTATCACGGAGGATAAAAAAAGCCATATTAGGTGTCTCGCGGGTAGCGACACTGACAGTGATGCGCCAATGATCAAAAGGGCCATTGGCAGGGACATATCCGATACTATTTTCAGTGAATTATGTATGAATCCCGGCAGTTTCAGATTAAAGAAAGAAAATAATATTCCAATGAATGCGGAAATAATAATGGGGTTTACGGTTACGCCCTGAAGTATATGTAAAATCGTCTTAAAAAGATTTTTGTGACCTTTGTAGAATATATTATAGGATAAGATAGACAATATATTCTGTGAAATCATTATGAATGGGGCTAGAAAGCTTGCAATTTTAAGCCCATCATTACCTAAGGTGTAAAAAACGATGGCAAGGCCAATGTAACCAATATTTCCATGAATAGCTGTCTGAACAAAACTTCCGGATAACTCTCGACCTACATGTGAAACAATACCTAAAATAGAAAAAAAGATAGACAGCAGCCACACGAAAAATATAGACAAGCATGAAAGAAGGGCTAGGTCTAAGTCAAATGTTTCGCTAAAGGAAGTGTGAGATAGCTTAGTAAAGAGAAGGGCCGGTATAGCAATATAAAATACAAGATGATTGGCCCCCTTTATAAATACATCAGGATAAAATCCAAGTTTCTTTGCGCCTGCACCTAAAAATATAACAAGGAAAACAGGCAGTATTTTTACGGCAATTTCCATACGATAATGAATATATGGCTCTTTAAGATCCTTTAAGCTGCACCCTATTGACGATCACAAAAATTTCATATAGATATGCAATACATTTGTATGCTGATAAAAACATTGTTAAAAGAAACTGGAGCAATATATAATCCTACATATGCCTTTTTCTTTAACGCAGACCTTTCACATAGATGGGCTTTTATACTGGAATCAAGAAGAAATCAATGAAAAAAAAATCTTATCTTACAATCCCCCATTTGTGGTCATTTACAACCTATTTTGCAGAAGGACTTCCTTACACTATTATTAGAATCGTATCCCCTGTTTTTTTTAGAGACATGAGGTTAAGTTTAGAAGCCATAGGCCTCACATCGTTATTTGGTATACCTTGGGTCATAAAATTTTTGTGGGCACCAATAATAGACCAATTCGGCACGAAAAGAAAATGGATGCTCTTAATCCAGTTCTTTTTGGCCGTTTTATTTATTATTGTTGCCTTTATAAATTCTATGCCTTCCGGAATTAAAGCAACAGTGATTGTATTTTTTGTAGCCGCCATTTTATCTGCTACCCAAGATATCTCTATAGATGGCTACTATATGGAGGCATTAGACAAAAAAGGGCAAGCAAAATTTGTGGGCTACAGGGTAATGGCATATCGCATTGCAATGATGGCAGGTACGGGAGTAATTGTAACTATAGGCGCGACTTTAAACTGGTTTTCTGCATTTTTTGCTGCAGGCATGTCCCTCTTTCTCCTTTTCTTTTTTCACTTATTCTTCCTTCCCATCGTTGAGATAGAAAGGGCAAAAATATTCAGTTTATTTAAGATAAGCCTTTTGGGAAAGTTTTTACTTGGAGGCCTTACCATTTTAATCATCTTAATTGGAATAGGTTATTTTACCTGGGAAATTTTTGCCAAAACATTTTTTGAGGTTATACCACCCCTAAAAAATATAAACCTTACAGAGGCGGTAGCATTATTGCTCCTTGTATCTTTAATCTTCCTGGCCCTTTTTAGAGATAGGCTAAAAGGCCTTATATTTAAAGATAGGGAATCATTTTATTCAAAGGCATTCTTCGATTATATTAACAGAGATCATATGTCTGTTGCTATAGCATTTATTATCCTCATGAGAACAGGGGAATCTGCACTATCTTCTATGGTGGCACCTTTCATGGTTGATTTAGGACTTAAAGCACATTTTGGATGGCTTTCAGGGGCCGTTGGTCTGCCTTTTTCTATTATCGGCGCTCTGGCGGGCGGATTCTTCATTTCGAAGTTATCATTAAAGAAAATAATATGGCCTTTTCTCTTGGCTCAAAACCTTACAAACCTATTTTATGCAGCCCTTGCACTATACCTCAAAGGCTACCTTACTTTAAACACAGGCGCAGAAACAATTATATACATCGGTAACCATAATCTTTTTGTTGTTGCCATCGTGCATGCCTTCGATCAATTTGCCGGTGGTCTTGGCACGGCTGTCCTTATGGTCTTTTTAATGAGAACATGTTCCGATCTATTTAAAGCGGCTCATTATGCTATAGGCTCAGGACTTATGAACATCAGCGGTGTATTCGCTGGCGTTGCAAGTGGCTTTTTAGCGGAAAGGCTTGGCTATGGTCTCTTTTTTGGTTTTACCTTTCTTCTTTCAATCCCTGGCATGTGTTTACTATTTTATATCCCTTTTTTAGACAACAATAAAGAAATTGTCGTTTGAGATAAGATGTAGACATTAGATTCAAATTAACGTAGAAGGTGCATATATACAAAACAGTCAATGAAACCTTAGGTTTAAAAAAAATCAAGCACTCAAATAAAAAGTATTATTCACGAAATACTACATAAACGAAAATAAACGATCAGTCTCTGCCATCCTGATAGAGGTAGCTTGTTCTCACATTCGATAATAAAAGGAGTATCACCTGATAAAAATGATAAATAACGATAATATACACAGATTAAATTTTGAAGATAAGGATATAACGCTTATAGGGACAGCCCATATATCATTGGAAAGTGCCAATCTCGTTGAGCATGTGATCGAAGAAGAAAAACCCGATACCGTATGCGTAGAGCTTTGTCAATCAAGGTACGAATCGATTATAAAGAAAAATCAGTGGCAAAATACAAACCTTATAAAGGTTATCAAACAAAAAAAGGCATTTCTTCTTCTATCGAACCTCATGCTTGCCTATTTTCAAAAGAAAATAGGCAAAAAATTAGGTATGAAACCAGGCGAAGAAATTATGCGGGCGGTCCAAAAGGCAAAGGAAATAAATGCCACTATCTATTTAGCGGACAGGGATATCAGCATCACGTTATCAAGGATATGGCGCTTAATGGGTTTATGGACTAAGATTAAATTACTAGCCCAATTTATTACTTCGGCCTTCTCTATGGATGAAATAAATGAAGAAGATATCGAGAATATGAAAAATAAGGATATCCTTGAGACATTGCTTTCGGAAATAGGCGAGACCTTTCCTGTAATAAGACGCACGTTAATAGATGAAAGAGACCAATATCTTGCCTATAAAATCAGAACTGCCCCGGGTAATAAAATTGTTGCCGTAGTTGGCGCCGGCCATGTCCCAGGCATTAAAAGACATTGGGGAGAATATTTAGATATTGATACGCTAAACTACACACCCCCTAAGGGTAAATTTTTTAGCATGTTAAAATGGGGAATTCCGGCTATAATAATAGCAATTATTATCCTTGGATTTTTCATGGCCGGGGCCTCTGCTGGCACACGTATGATTACGTGGTGGATCTTGGCAAATGCAGTGCTTTCTGGCCTAGGGGCTGCCACAGCACTGGCCCATCCAATAACAATCTTATCAGCAGTTGTTGCTGCTCCTCTTACATCCTTAAATCCTATGATTGCAGCAGGATGGGTTTCCGGATTAGTTGAAACAATATTAGGTAAACCGAAGGTGAGGGATTTCGAAAAATTACCAGAAGATATCTCATCACTGAAGGGGTTTTGGAAAAACAAAATCACACGAATTCTGTTAGTTGTAGTGTTTACAAATATAGGTAGTTCTATAGGCACCTTCGTGGCTATTCCCTTGATGGTAAAGGTTTTTGCATAGTATACGTAAGTATTCATTCACCAAGAAATAGCTAAAACGGCTGCTCAATAAAGAAAAGCAAAAAATTTTTGAATTTAGGTTTAATCTTCTACGTTTATCTTGAGGTAAAGATCACCATTTTTTTCTCGATTTATATCTTTTCCGACTCCTGCAAGCCTGAGTTTTCTTCCCTCGAAACTGCCGGGCGGTATAACTACGAAAAATAGGTTCTTTTTAAAACCATTTGGGATATTAATAAGCTTTCTTGTACCAGAGATAGACTCTTTTCTTGTGATAGTTATAGTTCCATGCATATCAGGATCCTGGCCAATGCTGACAGGCCTTATTGTCTGAATCCTTGCAGACCTGTTCCTCCTTACAACATTTTTAAGCCCTCCTCCGGAAGAAGTCTTACTGGATAAAAGTAATAGTTTAAGAAAAATAATCCCAAAGATAAATCCACCGATATGTGCCCACCACGCAATGCCCCCCTTGCCTGCCATAGAGGCCGCGCTAAAAAACTGAAAAACAAACCAGAGGCCAAGAAAAAAAACAGCTGGTATCTCCACAATAGGGAAAAAGAGAAAAATAGGAATTAATGTTAAAATCTTTGATTTAGGGTATAGTATCATATAAGCACCCATCACACCTGCAATGGCTCCGCTGGCCCCAATGGTTGGAATTGGCGAATTCCAGTTAACTGCAAGATGAAACAAGCCAGACGAAACCCCACACAGCATATAAAACAGAAAATATTTTATGGGGCCAAGCCTGTCTTCCACATTATCACCGAATATGAAAAGAGACCATAAATTTCCAATTAGGTGAAAAAGCCCACCATGAATAAACATAAAGGATAGTAACGAAAACATCTGCTGATAAAAGGTAAACTGAGAGCTAACAGTGGGTGAAGTATATCTTGCGGGTACTAAACCATAGGTATATATAAACCTATCCAGTTCACTACCCTGACTTAACTCTACAATAAAAAATAAGATGTTAATGGCTATAATCATTATGTTTACTACAGGGTAGCTCGTTGATCGTATTGTATCTCTTAGAGGTATCATAGTAATTCTGTTAGCCCAGGCTTTTTATACATATGAAGATAATAATACATAATAAAATAAATGCGATTTTCTATGCGTATAAGGAGCTAAAAAGGGAACGTTCCAACAGTGTAAAAATCTTCTATGATGAAGGCCCATTTAAGGTTACCCAAAAATTGCGGGCTCCCTGAGGATCATAGGTATGGCCTGGGCTGATGCCTTTGCAATCTGAGGGTAGACTGTGTCTAATGATACGAGATGTCTCAAATTGTCAGCCGTCCTAGATACAAGCATAGCCAAATCTCCTTCCGCCATATCTGCTATATCCAAAACCTTGTTCCATTCAATACCTTTAGCCCAGGCATAAATAGTGGCCGCAGTCCACAAAGGGATTGGCCTTACCGAGAAACCATGGACAGTTTTCCTTTCTATTAATGGTAGCAGTCCCTTTTTTAATCTATTATAGGCTAAAAGAAGATCCTCCGGCATGCTTGAATCATCAAATTCAATTTCAATTTCCCTGTCATACACAAAGGCGGCCATAAGTCCAGCAAGTAGAGCAGGATCCGAACTCGGGAATAGCCCCAGCCTGAGCCCCTCAGCAATCGCGAGGGGCTGGTCAACTCTAAGCCTTGACGCCCATTTTCCGTCCTCCGAAAGGATGTCATTTTCCGTTACATAACCCTCCATCTTTAAAAAATTTAAATGCCTCATAAAATCATTCCATAATTTTTCTCTTACAGCATTTTTTAAATCCCAGAGGGTTGAAAAATTATTCCGGCAATGCCTGAAACCCCTATTTTTTTTCCCATGACAAACATAAAAATGCTTGCAGCCCTTGCAAGGCATTTGATTTAGTTCATTTTCAAGAAAAGACATCCTGTCGTTAAGAGGCTTGAGTTTTGAGATTTCTTCTTCACCTAAAGGCAAATCTTTCAGGACCTGCGGCCTTTCCTTTACCGATTCATTAGACAAACGCTGTCTTAAAACAGCATGATTTTCTGTTGATGGCAAATCTATTACCATATCTAAAACATATGATATTTTGTCTATGGTAAAAAATCTCATCTTTGGTGGATTCTTTCCCCCACTTTTATTCTTTATACGGCAGGCAAGGACACCCTCTTTATCGGTTTTTATATGCCTTTTTATAGCGCAGTAAGGCCTGGATCTATTGTCAAGGAAAAGCCTCCCAGGTGTAAGGCTTGAAATTTTAGAGAGGGTAATTTCAAGCTGATTCTTTCTATCTCTTATTACATTAATCTCATTGCTTATGATAATTCGTTTTCTTGCTAAATTCAGAGCAGATTCAGGTGAGTTACAGAGCGACTGTGGTAAAAATTTCATCAATTTTTTTCCAGCATCTTTTAATCGCCCATCGATGTCCTTTCCCATGGTTTTCCAATTTACATAGCTGGCAAAGGATTTATAAAGAATATCTCTGAT
Organism: uncultured Desulfobacteraceae bacterium; assembly: GCA_964393665.1. GTDB lineage: Bacteria > Desulfobacterota > DSM-4660 > Desulfatiglandales > B25-G16 > M55B121. The sequence goes on from CAYMVB010000275.1 coordinate 18,344, forward strand.
TTCTTCGGGTTTATAAGATAAGAGAAGGTTTAGGGACATAGAAAAATCAATTTTTACCTGACTCACTATATTCTCAGGTGGAGATTTTAAAAGACGCCCAATCAATTCCACATTCATAAACTGTCCCGGAATGACTATAGCAAAGCCTATATTATCCATTCCCCTTCTACCTGCTCGACCTGTCATCTGATGAAGCTCAGTAGAGGTTAGATTTTCAAAATTACGCCCATTATATCTATCCGAATTTAGGAAGACAATGCTTCTTGCTGGTACATTTACACCGGCAGCTACTGTTGATGTCGCAAAAATTGCATCAAGCAGGCCCTCTTCCATTAAGTTTTCTATCAATAATTTCCACAGCGGGAGCTGACCGCTATGATGGGCACCTACATAAAGGTTTTTTAAATGCCAGAGCTGACTATATTTCTTTATGTGTGGATGTAATTCAATGAACTCGTCGATTTTTTTATTCAATCTTTTTTCATTACTATTATTATGTCCAACGCTTGACTTACACAAATCAAGTGCATCATTGCAATTAGCCCGAGATTTCAAAAAGAAAATCGCTGGCAACAAATTATATTTCCTTAATGAGTTTAATATTTCCCCAAACGGCGGAAGCCTTCGAGCTGAACCAACAACTGGACCTCTTGGGCTATTTAAAAAACGTATAACCTTTTCATCAAGGCCATTCCTCCCAAGCAATGGCAAAAGTTTTCCTGTTGGATGAAAAAACAGAGGATACAGGGGAACTGGCCTGTCTTTCTCCTCTATTACAACACACGTTTTTCCCCTTAAGTGATTAATCCACTCTGAAATTTGTTGAGAATTTTTTATGGTAGCTGATAGTAGCAGGAGGGGAATACGGACTGGAAGGTATATGATAATCTCCTCCCACACTACACCCCTTTCCTCATCTCCAAGAAAATGTGCCTCATCCAACACCACGAGATCTGCATGTAAATCCTCACCTTTATGCATTGCATCGTAAAGTTGATTTCTAAGTATTTCTGTAGTACCGACAATTATAGGTGCATCGGAATTTTCTACTCTGTCCCCTGTAACTATACCAACATTTTCTTCACCAAAGTAGTTTTTAAACTCCATATACTTAGAATTGGTAAGGGCCTTCAAAGGGGATGCATACCATGCCTTTCCATTATTATTACGTACACCCTCAATAGCCATAGTAGCAATCCATGTCTTGCCGCTGCCAGTTGGCGCAGACACCAGACAATCTCCACCCTTAATGGCTGATAATGCATCAAGTTGAAAAGGGTCAGGTCTAAACTCTTTCAGCTCAGGTACGCCTATCTTTGAAAAGACAGAGATCAATCGTTTATCCGCATCTGGCTTTATTCGTGGAATAGTTTGCACAGGCTGCTTTTTTTTGCTTAAATCAGGAAAAATTCTTTTGTTTTTAGTTTTAGAATCTGGCACAATATACACCATGTATTTCATGAGGCTATTGAAAGTATTACCTATTTTTCTACCTGTTTAATCCAGATATGCCTATCTATTCTTTAAGCTTTAAAAAAATAAAGACAACTCAGCAAATTGCATAAATAAACATAATAAAAAATTTTACCAAAAAAATATGTACTCTTTAAAAGACTGTCTCCTACACCGCCTTAAAAAACATCAAGCAAGGTGGTCTATAATAAAAGAAAAATAGTAGCCTCAATGTTTTCAACTTTTTTCTTAAAAATATTTGAGCTATAAATCTTCTCATTTGATAGCATTATAGAATAATATCAAATTTATCCTCAACCTCAAGAATAAAAACGTATTATGAAGTATTTAAAACCTGAACAAATACATTTTATTAAAGAAATTAAACAAATACATAGCTCAAAGAAAGAAGAGATAAAAGCAAGACTAGCTGAATTTAAGGAAATGTGGAGGCATGGAACAAGAGAGGAAATCTTCCAAGAGCTTGTATTTTGCATAATAACTCCAATGGCCAGAGGAAAATATTGCTGGCATGCGATAGAAAATATGAAAAAAAACGATGTCTTATTTCATGGAGACAGCAGCCTTATTTCTACGTACCTAAAGGGTGCGAGATTTATAAACAAAAAATCAACGTATATCGTGGAGGCAAGAGACAAGTTTTATTTTAATAAGGGCATTTCTATAAAAGATAGTATAGCAAACATAGGTCATGGTTTTGACGCGCGTGAGTGGTTAGTTTTGAATGTTAAGGGAATTGGATATAAGGAGGCAAGTCACTTTCTTAGAAACATTGGCTCTGATCAAGGCCTTGCTATCCTTGACAGGCATATCTTAAAAAACCTAAAATTAACCGGAGTAATTAAAGAAATCCCGGATTCTCTAACAGGCAGGAAATACCTTTACATAGAAAAAAACATGAAAGAGTTTTCGAAGAAGATTAAAATACCCATGAGCCACCTTGATTTAGTTATGTGGTGTAAGGAGACTGGGGAGATATTTAAATAAACTCTACCTTTAATTTACCTCTTTACACAAAAATAAATACAGATAAATTTCTTAAGAAAGGTTACCGGATGAAACAATTTATGGAACCTGAAAGTGTAGCCCTCATAGGGCTAAGTAGGAAAACCGGCCCAGGATCATACAATATAATGGAAAACATGATCCGTTTTGGGTATAAAGGCAAAATTTTCCCAGTCAACCCTAACGCCCGATCAATATTAGGTAAAAACTCGTACTCTAATATAAGAGAGATAAAAGAACCTATAGATCTGGCGGTCATAAGCGCCCCAAGAGAAGACACTATTACTATCCTCAACGATTGCGCCCAAGCAAATATAAAATCTGTAATCATTGTCAATCAGGGATTCTCCGATGCAGATAAAAAAGGAAAGGAAATCCAAAATGAAATCAAGGAGATAGGAACTAAGCATGGAATAAGGATTCTTGGCCCTAATACCCTTGGGATCCTTAATAATTATAATAATTTTACCACCTCGTTTATGCCATTAACCAATGAAAAATCTTCAGTCGGTTTAATATGCCAGTCGGGCATTCTTTTTGTAGGTGCTGAGGACTTTAGCGGCTCTATAGGAAAGGGTATTGACCTGGGTAATGCCTGTGATATTGGTTTTTATGAGGCCCTAAAATATTTCCAGGAAGACCCTGACATAAAGATTATAGCTATCCATATGGAGGGATTAGGTGAAGGCAAAGAATTTCTTTCTCTGGCACATGAGGTTGCAAAGAAAAAACCAATTATCCTGCTTAAAACAGCCCTTACTGAAACAAGTATAAAATCGGCAATGTCCCATACAGGCAATATGGCAGGTAATTTTCAAATACATGAAAGCGTTATGAAACAGGCAGGGATAGTATTTCTTGAAGAAGATGGACAAATGAAATATGCAGTTAAAACTTTATGTAACATGCCGGCCCTCAAGGGAAGTAACATCGCAGTTATTACATTCAGCGGGGCAGCAGGCATCATGGTAACTGACGCACTTGAAAAATATGGATTAAAACTTTCCACCCTTTCTCATGCTACCATTAATAAGATTGCCAAATTGTCCCCTGACTGGATGCCCCTTGGAAATCCTCTTGATATATGGCCTGCTGTCATGAAGTATGGGGCTGAAAAAGTGTATGCTATAGCATTAGAAGCAGCATTAAGCGATCCGCAGGTTGACGGTGTTGTTTGCATTTCAATTGCCCCTTTGCTGCCTGATTTTTCATTTTTAGATGTCTCCGAATCCCTAAATGCTACCATGAAAAAGCAGCTCAATAAACCTGTAGTTGCTTGGCTTTATGGACCCAACACAGAGGAAATCTCTAAAAAATTTGAATCTGATAAAAAAATAATGACATACCCTACCCTTGAGACCGCGGCCTGGTCATTATCTATTCTAAAATCAAAGTATTAGCTCTTATGTTTTGGGAGTTGGGTCAAAAAATGTCAGCGAAGTGATACTTATTACTCTTTGCCATTGGGGCTAAAAGAGAAGTAAGCTATTTACCCTCACTGTTTCTTTTTTTTAGGAGGCTTATAAAGTCTTCTAAGCTCTGCTGGGACCCAAATGTGGTATTATATAAATTTTCACTCCAAATGCCCAGGCCTAATTTAAATATGTAATGTATAACATTATCAGCACCTTGAGGCCCCTTCTGTTTTAAAGTCTGATAAAGTAATTCATCCGGTACCTTAATGGGATATACGGCAGTCGACGCGCTTTCCTCTTCTTTTAGGTACTCCTGGACACCTTTGAGTATTTTCAGATTAAGATATTTATTTGTAAATTCGTCCTTGTCCATATTTATATAATTCTATATATGCTTTGTATTTTTTATTTTACAATTTTTTTCGTAAAAGTCAAGGTCAGAATATAGTGCCTCAGGGAGGTAATATAATACTATAAACCCTTTGGCTCAAGAAAGATAGACTGGTCTGCTTACCTTTTCATAAGATAGTAATATGAACGGATCATATAGAGAAAGCAAGGCTGTGTATTTTTAGGGATCAGCGGCCAGTTCCAGCTTATTGAACAGGGATTTTGCTTATCCGCTTTATGGTTACATTTAAAATTTTAAAAATTTTCTTCCTTTTCGCTCAAACAGCTTTTTGGATCATGCAGTAACTGACTAAGCAAATATAAACAGTGTTAGCTTGCATTAATTTTTTAGGAAAATTCGTTTAGCAACCTTACGCCCACCTTCTGTAAGAAACGTCTTATCTATATCTTCAGATAAAAAATTACTATCTAATTCAGATTCCTTTTTCCAATCTTCAATTCTAACAATCTGCTCTGCATCATAAACTATCTTAAAATTAATACTCTCCTCAGAATTTGGATCATATTGATGGCCTATAATGTCGCAAACCTCATCTATAAAATCTTCTTTCGCCTGTAGCTTTGTTAGGATAGTACGCGCGACTAACGGGCCTTCTTTTCTTAAATATTCCCTATCAGCACTCTTATACTTCTTTTCTGCCTCTTTAATACCTATAGTAAAAAGATAAGCTGCCGAAATCGTCACAGCGGGGTTACCCTTTTCCTCTTTAAGAATTTTTTCGGCATAATTAGCCGCTCTTGTTGCATGGCTTGAAGAAATAAAGTCTCCTCCAAAATAATGCCTCATTTCAATACCCACCCTATCCTTAAGCAAATCCTCTTTCTCCGCAATAAGTTCAGGTGGAAGCTGCCCTAAGCATTGCTCCGCAAAAGGGCAATACGCGGCACATCCAAAATCTAATTTTGGATTAACCAACTTATGCCCACAGTACCTGCACGTGCGCGTTGGCTCATCCTTGAAAAATTCTACCTGATGGCCACATGTTGGGCACGGAACTTCATATACTGCATCTGCCTTCCAATGCTGAGTATCTTGTCCTGGGCATTTCATTTTTACCCTCCTTTCACCAAATTACCTTTCCTCATTATTTTCCCGCCATCATAGCATCAATGTCGTCCTTGACCTGACCGATCGGCTTAATATCAAATTTTTCCACCAGGACCTTAAGCACGTTTGGCGAGATAAAGGCAGGAAGTGTTGGGCCCAATCGCATTCCCTTCACCCCAAGGAACAGCAGGGCAAGCAAGACCGCAACTGCCTTCTGCTCATACCATGCTATATCATAAGAAATGGGCAGGTCATTGATATCATCAAGCCCAAATACCTCCTTTAATTTAAGGGCGATAACAGCAAGGGAGTAAGAATCATTGCATTGGCCGGCATCAAGCAACCTCGGAATATCGCCTATATAACCAAGATCAATTTTATTATAACGGTACTTTGCGCAACCGGCAGTCAAAATTACCGCATCCTTTGGCAGTTGCTCTGCAACCTCAGTATAGTAACTTCGGGTATTCTGACGGCCATCACAGCCTGCCATTACAACAAAACGTTTTATTGCTCCCGATTTCACCGCATCTATGATTTTATCTGCCAGTGCCAGAACCTGGTTGTGGGCAAAGCCACCAATAATTTTACCACGCTCGATTTCAATTGGAGGGCTGCATCGCTTGGCCATTTCTATAACCTCTGAAAAATCCTTTTTCCCACCTTCCTTCCTATCTCCTATATGCCTGGCCCCGGGGTACGCCACAATTCCTGTGGTGAAAAGTCTATCTATATATGTATTATCCTTTCTCAAGGGCACGAGGCAGTTTGTAGTCAATATAATAGGACCATGAAAGGATTCAAATTCTTTATTCTGGTGCCACCATGAGCTGCCGTAATTGCCGACAAAATGATCATACTTCTTAAATGCAGGATAGTAATTCGCTGGAAGCATCTCACCATGAGTGTAGACATCTACCCCAGCTCCTTTAGTCTGCTCAAGGAGCTCCTCCATATCCTTTAAATCATGCCCACTTATGAGTATGCCCGGATTATCCCGAACACCGATATTAACCTCAGACATTTCTGGATGACCGTAGGCAGAGGTGTTTGCCTGATCAAGCAGGGCCATTGTATTAACTGCCACCTCTCCTGCTTTCATAATAAGTTCTACCATCTCGTCAACAGAAAGATCCTTTGTAGTAGAGGCAAGGGCCTCCATTATAAATGCATAAATGTCTTCCTGCTCATGCCCTAATATGGCGGCATGATCTGCATACGCAGAAATGCCCTTAAGTCCTATTATCAAAAGTTCCCTCAGGGAACGAACGTCTTCATTTTCTGTCAAAAGAACGCCCACATCCCTTGCCTTTGCGCGAAATTCATCTTCATCATCTGAAAACCATACAGCAGAATCATGTAATTTTTCTAAAAACGTAGTGCCTGTTTTTTCCTTGTATGCAGATAGAAATTGCTTCCTCAGCCTATCTCGAACCTTTAGTGCCTTTTTGATATACTCAATAAACCAATCCTCTTGCCAATTTGCATTTGTAATAGTGGCAAAAAGACCCTTCGCAATAAAAAGGCCGGCCTCTTTATCTATGATACCAAGCTCCTTCGCCTTGTCTCCATATACTGAGATACCCTTTAGGGTATAGATTAAAAGGTCTTGAAGATTGGCAAGGCTCCCAGGTTTCCCGCAGACCCCCTTTACTGTACAGCCTGTATTTTTAGCTGTCTCCTGACATTGAAAGCAAAACATAATGAACCCCCTCTCTTTTAAACAAATAATTATCTCTTTGTAATGTAATAATAATTATTCCCCACTATCGTTGCATTGACTTAAGTCAAAACCTACTTTTTTAGGTAAAAACCTTCATCAAGCCTGCAACAGGTGGTAAAAGAGAAACAAACGAAAGGTTAATAACAAACTAGGGATGAACTTAGCTAAGCCAGCAAATAACTATCGCTAACCTTATATGAGAAAAACAGCACTATTGGGGTATAAAAAATACGTGTCATTTTAATCCAAAGAGCTACTATACCATTGGTATGTAACCAGTCTTGACCAAATCAGAAATCATCTTTCCAACATACTCAACCTTCACGCCAAGCCTCGCTGTCGGTTCAGCATAGCCATCCCTGTCTGCTATAAACTTACACGCCAGTGCCGGTTCATTTACCTCGTGATATTCCTTAAGAGATTGATGAAGCTTGCTGGACTGGGCCAGAAGTTCCTCCGCTGGGCCAAAGAAGAAAAGTTTTACTTCATTCATCCAGTGGTATGTAACAGCATTAATCGCGTACATCATACCAGTAAGCGCCTTTTCTATATCGCCTGCACTAATAATAACCAAAATTTTATCAGCCATTCTGTTTACCCTATTGTAAGAAAATTTTTTAACCTATCAAAAAATCATATATCTGGAAGTCTCTCATCACCCGAAACCTAAACTTTTTTATGGCTAAAAACTCTTATAAAAGCTTCCAATAAACTCAGCCAACTTGCTCTGGCTTGTGCTATCTTGCTCTCTGCAAGTGAACACCTTAACCCCAACGCCCCCTATTCTTGGCGCCAAAGGTAGTCTGATCCATGATATTTGATAGTTTTTCTAAAGACAATGGTTTCTCAAACCAGGCTACCAGACCCTCCCTCAGTAGCTCCAACCCCTTCTTTTCTAATGGATAACTACTCATAATCACCATCTTGATTTCAGGGTTGAGGGCCTTAAATTTTTGGAATAATTTGTCTCCCATAATATCAGGCATATTCATATCAGATATTACCAGCGCCACTTCATCCATATTTTTTTCGTAAATACCTATAGCATCATGCCCGCTTGAAGAAACTAAAACCTTGTAGTTTAGATTTTCCAGCAGCTCCTTGCTAATTTCCATTAATATGGGATCACCTTCTAACAGCAAAACCTTTTCACCCTGCCCTTTCAGCATTGATATCTTTTTCTCTATTGCCCCATTAGCTTGTGTAGCTAAAAATGGCAAATAGATACGTATCGTTGTACCTTGTCCTAACTCGCTCCATGATGTAAGATGCCCATCGTGTTGCTTAACAATTCCATATACCTGAGACAAACCTAGCCCGGTTCCCATACCAACTTCTTTGGTGGTAAAAAAAGGCTCAAAAATACGTGACAGTGTTTCAGGCTCCATTCCATGACCATTGTCAGATACCGTCAAGTAAATCCATTTTCCAGAGATTGCTTGCCCACACCCTACACAACGCTCCTGCCCTGATGTTTCAATTTGGGATAGTTTTATTTCAAGTCTTCCCCCATCAGGCATAGCATCTCTCGCATTAATCGCCAGGTTAGTAACCATTTGTTGCATCTGGGTGGCATCGGCTTCTAACAAATAATCGCCGGGAGCAATATCCAGGGTAATATGTATATTTTCAGGTATAGTGCGCTCTAAAAATTCAACAGATTCTTTCATAAATACAGCTAAATCCATATCCTCTAATTGTCGAACACTTTTTCTGCTAAAATCCAACAATTGGCTTACCAAAAATGCAGCACGTTGGCTTGAGCTAGCTATCTTTTGCAGTTTAGAGCGAATCGATTTTGGCGTGTCCGGGGAAAGCAAGAGTAACTCTGAATAACCTAAAATAGCAGCCAGGATGTTATTGAAGTCGTGGGCAATACCTGCTGAAAGTTGCCCAACAACGGCCAGGCGCTCCTGTTGAAGCATTTGCTCCTGCGCATTTTTCAGCTCTTTCAGGATCTCTTTTAGCTGTTCATTGCTCTTCTTTAGCTCTTGCTCTACCTGTTTCCTTGCCGTGATATCTCTTGATATGCCGCACAGACCTATAATCTTTCCCAGGCTGTCCCGTAGAGGCACTTTAATAACATCAAAATAATGAAGCTTTCCCCTGATATGCCGTTCTGACTCCCCTTTTACGCGTCTACCGCTAAACACCTGGCTATCAATTTCTTTAGTTTCAAGGAGCCTTTCCTGAAATAACACATCGTGGGTTTTCCCTAATAACTCATCCCTTGATAGACCAAAAATCATTTCAAAGGCTGGATTTACCAACGTATATCTGTAATGAATGTCCTTAATAAAAATAATATCTTCAGCAGAATCTACTATTGCCTTAAAGCGTTCTTTTTCATCTAAAAGAGCACGGTTACTTCTACTGAGAAGATAAAATAGTGCAACAATGATAAAGATGCCGCTTACAGATGCAATAGCAAAAATTATATACTCATTGTAATACTTGGTGATGGTGTCATCTTTAGTATAAGAAATAATATATGCTGTTTGTTTTCCCTCTGCATTCTTAATCGGAGAAAATACAACCACTTGATGTCCATCAGCCGCTTTTCCTTCAACTGCAAAGCCTTCACCTGCCTTTAAATTATCTTGAATTTCAGGTCTTATCTGAGCGTTAGTTGCCTGAAGATCCTTATTTGGCAGATAATCTCTTTCATAAAAATAAAAATCACTTATGTCGCTCACTCCGTATTTAGTATTGCCTTTTCCAAAATCTTCATTATTCACCACCCGCGGATTAATAATAAAGGCATATTTATTGCTATACCGCTTCTCCATCTTTTTGTGTATAGCCTTGAGGTTTATACTAATCTCAACGCTGCCCAAATGTTCGTTGTTATATACGATTGGAAAAACATTTCTAAAACCATCAAACATTCGCCCTTGCTCGAAACCGGTAACCGTAACCAGCTGCGAATTAGCTTTTTCAACAGAGTAGCGTATACCGCTCAGGCTATCACCGTGTTTGTCCGGGCTATGGAACCTCAAGAAACTTTCATTATCAGGAAGATGAAAATGAAGGTTTTGTACATCATCCAGCTTCAATATTTCATAGAGCTGACCAAGCTCTGATAGAAGTTGACGACGCACTAATTTGCGGACATGCTCATCCTTTGATAAGGCCTTCCTGTAAATACCTAAAACCTCAGGCCTATCTATGCAGGATTTAAAAATTACATCAGCAGCATCCCTATAAGATGAAACTATGGAGCTATAACCACTGCGCAATTCATCTATTAATTTCGAATAATAGCTGGTTTTTTTCTGTTCATACGTATACCTAATCCATACCACTGCCATAAAGGAAAAAAGGAAAAACGCAAAAATATGGAGAATTCGAATTTTATTCTCTTTTAATCTCATGCAACAAAAACCCTTCCAAAAAAACATACCCTATTAACTATGCCGATCTTGCCAGACCATGGAAAAATCAGCAAAATTTTCACTTGTAACCAGTTT
>CAYMVB010000276.1:0-3208 GCA_964393665.1 uncultured Desulfobacteraceae bacterium
AAATGCAGCTTCTCCATAAAAAAATATGGGCGAAGCAAAATAAAGGTTACCCCTGCTAAAAGGACTGATTCGTAGATCCTGTTTCGGGCTATAAAGAAATGTTGGGTCAGGGCAGCAAAGGCAAACATCGCCAATACACCTGTGATAAAAATTGTCAAAACATGCCAGATAGATGTGATGCCGATCAACAAAAGGTCCGTATTAAAGACAAACATAAAGGGGAGTAGTGCTGTCCGGATGTCATAGGTAAATCCCTGAATGCCTGTGCGAATAGGGTCTGATTTCGCAATGGCAGAGGCTGCATAGGCAGCGAGGCCAACAGGTGGTGTATCATCTGCCAGGATCCCAAAGAAGAAACAAAAGAGATGGGCTGCTATAACAGGGATTACCAGGCCATAATCTGAACCTAATTGTATTATTACCGGTACTGTTAGTGTGGCCATGACAATGTAGTTGGCAGTGGTTGGAAGCCCCATTCCCAAGAGGAGGCTGGCAGCAGCAGTAATGAGCAGCAAAAGCACCAGGTTACCGCCGGCAATGACATCAATCACCTCTACAATCAAGCCACCCAGGCCCATAGAAACTATACCCACAATAATGCCTGCGGTGGCGACTGCAACGCCTATTCCCATCATGTTCCTGCCGCCTGCCACCAATGCATCCCAGATTTGCCGAAGGCTCAGCTTAAAGGCACCCCAAAGGGATTCCTTGGCGATATATGCGCTGATAAGATTCTGCGCAACAATCAACACCGCCAAAACCTCAATAGCCCGATAAGCAGCAAGCTGCGGGGTATGACGAAGTATCATTAATTCATATATAAGATAAAATAACGGGATTAAAAAATGGAGACCTCTAAAAAGTGTTTTAAAAAACCGAGGCAAGTGTTCCTTGGAAACTCCCTTCAACCCAAGCTTTGAGGCCTCCAAATGCGTAATATATATCAGGGCGATATAGGAAATAATGGCAGGGATAAAGGCCGCCTTTACCACCTCAAAATATGGGAGGTTGCAGTATTCGGCAATAATAAAGGCAGCCGCACCCATAATTGGTGGCATAAGTTGTCCGTTTGTACTTGCCGCCACCTCTACGGCGGCTGCCTTGTAGTCTGGATATCCCACGCTCTTCATAAGGGGTATCGTAAAGGTGCCGGTTGTGACGGTGTTTGCAATGCTTGATCCTGAAACGAGCCCTGTCATACCACTTGCCAAGACTGCTGCCTTTGCCGGTCCACCCTTAAAACGCCCGAGAAGAGAAAAGGCGAGATCGATAAAAAATTGTCCACCTCCTGCCTTATCGAGCATCGACCCAAACAAAACAAATAGAAACACAATCATGGCTGAAACATCCAGGGGAATTCCGTAAATTCCCTCGGTGGAAATAGTCATCTGGCTCATGAAGCGGCTGAATGAAACGCCCTTGAAGGCTATTAGACTCGGCATATAAGGGCCGAAAAAACTGTAAAAGATAAATGCGCATGCTACTATCACAAGGAATGGCCCGAGAGATCGTCGCGCCGCCTCCAAAAGTAAAACGACAAGCACAACGCCAACAATAATATCCATGAAGGTCGGCGCCCCCTGTCTTTGAGCCAATTCCTCGTAATTCAAAGCAAGATAAAGTGCTGAAGATGCGGCAATAATCCCTAATGCGTAATCAACAAAGTGAATCCTGCTTTTTACTGATAAAAAGGAAAAAATGCCTTTGGTTTTTATCTTTTTAAATGCCGGGTAGCTCAGATAGACCAGCAAGATAGCAAAGCCCAAATGGATGGATCGGACATAGACCGAATCCAAAAAAAGAATCTCGGGAAGGGAAAGCTGAAATAATGACCAGGCCGCAGCTACACAGGGGACGATATATTTCTCTACTCCTGAAAGTCTTCGTGAGCCAAATTCTGCCTCTTGAGCTATCCTCCTTGCACGTTCAACCCCTTCGTCAACTTCGTTGTTTTGATGAATATCGGATTTTTCCATGTGCATAAAACCTCAAATAGTAGTGATGTTATTATTATACGGGAAAATCAATCAAAACCACTCTACTAACGTAACAGAAACTCGAAGGCCCTGGACATCCAGCATATCATTTTTTGCTTTCTGCAAAAATGGGATGGCAGACAGTATTACTTATAGGCCCAACATTACAAAAATTAGAGTAAGGCCAATATAGCTTCTTCGTGGGTTGAAATTTCAGCCATCGCCCCTTTACTGGTACCTGAGCCCTGGTAATTTTTATAAAAATCGTGCCTTATTAAAAAGAGCGTGTTTCCACGCCCAATTTTGCAACTTACTTCAGGCCTACCTCTTTGTAATACTTCATGGCACCAGGATGAATAGGCGCGCTCAATGCCTCCAACATGTTTTCTTTTGTGAGGATATCATAAGCTGGATGGAGCTTTTTAAAGGACTCCAAATTGTCGAAAATTTCCTTGGTAATGGCATAAACGATATCATCAGGGATATCGGAACTTGTACAGAATGTTGTTTTCACGGCAAAGGTATCAACGTTTTCTTTGTTGCTCGCCGTAGGATAAAATTTGATCGGAATATAGGCCTTTGCATAATAAGGCCACTTGTCAATAAGTTTATCAATGCATTCACCTGTTATAGGAACGAAATGCACCTTCCTTCTACCACTGGTCGCCTCTGTAATGGAACCATTCGGATGCCCAACTGTATAGAAAAAGGCATCAATTCGTCCGTCCTGCAGGAACTTGGCAGATTCATCTGCCTTGAGGCCCTCAGCCTTCAAATCCTTTTCCCAATCGATGCCGCAGGCTTGAAAGGCATCTGTAGAGTTACCTCTCTGGCCGGAGCCGGGATTTCCAATATTGACATGCTTACCCTTAAGGTCCATAAAGCTATCGATTCCGGTGTCGTCTCCTGCAACAAGCACAACAGATTCGGGGTGAAAGCTGCAAATAGCGCGAAGCTTTTTCTGCGGGCCTGCATCCTTCCAATCCTTGAATCCATTCCACGCCTGGTACTGCCGATCAGACTGAACCAGGCCAAACTCCAGGTCGCCAGCCATGACCGCATTCACGTTAAATACCGAACCGCCTGTAGATTCTACGGTGACCCTGAGATTATATTCCTTTCTTTTCTGGTTAACAATTTTGCCGATGGCACCACCAGTGGGATAATAGATACCGGTTATTCCACCCGTTCCAATAGTAACAAATGTGGTTTTAGCTGATGAGGTGCCAATG
>CAYMVB010000277.1:0-3675 GCA_964393665.1 uncultured Desulfobacteraceae bacterium
TTACTTTGAACATCTATGTATCCCCTGTGGTCTTTTACGGTTCCCCACACAATAGCCATACCCAAACCTGTCCCGCTTCTTCCCATCTTTTTTTTGGTATAAAATGGCTCAAATATATTTTTTATATCTCCCTCGGGCAATCCTACTCCGTTATCAGAAACCGTGAGGGTGGCGTAGTCGCCCTCTTTGACATACTCATATCCCCTTATAGGTCTGTCAATATATTGATTTTCCGTGGATATGCGTATCTCTCCCCCTTCGGGCATGGCTTCAAACGCGTTAGAAATTAAGTTCATAACAGATTTTGAGAGGTGAACGCTGGAGCCTAAGACATTAAATAAGTTTTTTTCAAGATCAGTTTTTACCATACTATTCATGTAAAGTGACTTCATTTTTTCATATTCGGGGCTTTTTAAATAATCACATATAATCGTATTTAGATTCACTATCTCATTGGTGTCAACGCCCCTTCGAGCCAATGTTAAAAGGTCCTGGACAATGCTTGCAGCTTTGTCGCCCGATTTTTTAATGGTTACTATAGGTTTTCTTAAGGGGCTGTCTTCGGGAATATCCATGAGTAAGAGGTCCGGATAACTTACAAGCCCGCTCAGGATATTGTTAAGATCATGGGCAACGCCGCCTGCAAGGGTCCCAATGGTCTCCATTTTTCTGGCATGGAGAAGTTGGGATTCCAGTCTCTTTTGCTCTCTAATGTCTCGCAAAGTAATAACACTACCAATTGGCTTGCCATCCTTATTTTTATAGGTTGAACCACTTATGCTTACAGGGATGATATCTCCTTTCTCGGTATATCTACTGGTTTCAATGCCGGAAAAGGTATCTCCATTTAATACCTTCTTAATCATCATGTTGGTCTCCGGCCAGTTTTTTTCAGGTACAAACATATCCATTTTTTTACCCAAACAATCCTTCATGGTCCAGCCAAAGACCTCTGAAAAGGCAGGGTTTAGGTAGGTTACTCTTCCCTCCATATCATAAACCGCTACGGGGTCAGGGTTTGCCTCTAACATTGAACGATATTTTTCCTCACTCTCTATAAGCCTATTGAATGACGCGGCATTAATGATACTGACAGCGATCTGTGAGGCAACTCCCATTAGAAGATTCATATCAGTCTGGGTAAGCGGTCTTTTGGATGTGAGATTATCTACCAGTATTAGGCCAAGAGATTCATCCTTATAAATAAGGGGCGCGCAGATAAAGGATTTGGCGCCAATTCGGTCGACGAACTCAAGGCCCCTTTCAGAAAGACCTTTTTTTATGTGACTTATATCACTTACCAGGCATGGCCTCCTTTGTTTAAAAGATCGGATAACCACGTTTGTTGATGCATTGTTTTCAAGGTAAAAATTTGTATTTTTTAACAGCTCCTCTATATCCGGGTTATATCCAAAACCGACGTTGAAAACGAGCCGAGTTTTTTCTTTATTGGCCAGCCATATCCCACCTCGATCGAAATCCAGCCGTTTTTCTATGGCCTTAACGACAGATTTGACCAGCTTTTCTACCTCTAACAGAGTAGAGGCGGACTGACCGATCTCCTGGGCAAGCAATGCATTGTTGTATCGGGTGTTGGTTTCATTCAAAAGCTCTTTGGCTGTATTGCCCTGTGTTTTGATGATCTCAGTCAACTCCCCTTTTTCAATTGATGCGGAAACCAATGATAAGATTAAGGTGGAGGCTGCACAGATTAAAACAAAAATTATCCAGTGCGTGACAGGTAATAAAAAGAATAAGGCAATAACAGCCATGATACCAAGTAGCATTGAATAGTTAGATATACGTTTCCAGCTAAGTGAGCGAGTTTTATCCCAGGAAATTATATAACGGCAGCAGTCATCGCCTTTTTGAACGCATGAAGGGTGTTCAATGGTAGCAAATTTTCCGGTGAAAACCTTTGCGGCTGCCTCAAATTGTCCTATTCGATTCTCACATTGTTCAATTTTCTCATTAATCCCTGGCTCTGGTGTAATTATAACTTCAACCTTATTTGGGCCAAGTTTTTTTGCCCTGGCAGTTGCACCTCGGCTTGCAAGGGGATATAGCTTTTCTATCATAAGGTAAGCGAATATCGGGCTCATAAAGCCTAATGCATATTTTTTTATAATACCATGCCCCTTTGACAGGGCCGCATAGCGTCCTACCTCCCTTGAGATATTCGGATTGCCCGTCTTTTTAGCCAGTATCTCGTGAAATTTATTAACCTGATGCTGGCTGTACCAATGACCAGGATCCTCTGTTTCATGACGACTCATTCCCGCATACTCCAGGATAGGACCAGGGTCTATATCTGGATAGTTTTTTCCGAGATACTCTACGTAGGTTCTTGCAATCATACTATTATAAACGGGTGATTTATCATCCATTCTTCTAAATTTCCTTTTTTATGATATTATTCTTATCAAAAATGGCTTTTTTGGGCAGTATTTGAAGCCTTTAAAAGAGTAAAAGATTTTCTAGGTTTGGTAGACTTTCAAGATAATGCTGTTTTGAGGGTGTTTAGGCTTTTTTGATTTGAGATAGTTTTTATGGTCTCATACGTGTTCAGGCAGCAAGTAGATAAAAACAGTTAGAATTATAATGATCAAGAAGCGTTTAACAGGGTCAAAAAAGTTTTTCAAAAAAGCGAGTTTACTATTATTCTGAATAACCATTCATCAAGAATAAAAATATATCATATTTATGAAGGCTTACGCAAATAAATTCTATACAAACCTTGCTTAAGTCTAAGCAAATCCGCTCCTTATATTTGCATTACCATCTTACTTTGTATTGGTAAGCAAACTCATCGTCTTTGATTCCTTGAGCCTCAAGCTATTGACTTTAGCAAATAGTAGTCTATTTTTTAAACGATTTTGTTATTCGATTCCAGATCTTGGGTAACAGAGAAGAAAAGTCCCTATTAACAGCGTCTGGCAGTTTATCTGTGATAGACTTTTTATTTTCCTGCACATTTGCCCTATACAAGCCATCTTCAAATTCATCAAATTTGAGGATATTTTGAACGAAAGGGCTTTTTTTTGTATCAATGTCAAGGACTGATGCGTATGTAAGTATTTTTTTGATTGAAGTGTCAAGCAGCTCATTGAGTTGCTCGTTGGAGATATTGAAACTGTGAGAGAACCGCTTTGTTAAGTAATCAAAAGAATCCATAATTTTATCTGACTGATTATTGTCCATAATTTCACACAATTCATTTGCGAAAACCGAATAATGTCGCAGTTTATCCAGAGCAGAAATGGGGGGTTCTAACGTGCCATCAGGTAGACTTCGCATGCTGTATATTATGCTCTCTGGAAATTTCCACTCTCTCGCGACACTCACACCCAATTCATCAAAGGATATACCCAAAATGTCAAGGGCGGAATGCTGCATATCAATGTTTTTCTGGAAAATTTGATTTTTTATCTCCTCATATTCTTCGGGAAAGTAATAGATGGTTAAATTTTTCCCAAGGTTATGGAACATGGAACACAGAAAGCCAGTTTCCTCCTTTTTGATTCCCTCTTGAATAGCTATATCTCTTGCAATTATACCGCTCATAAAGGATTTGATCATTGCATCCCTTAGTTCAATTGCCGATGAGTTATCTCCGAAGTGATTAAAGAGCATAAGGCTTGAGGAAGCCAATCGAACCTGTTCAAAACCAAGAAG
>CAYMVB010000278.1:0-3627 GCA_964393665.1 uncultured Desulfobacteraceae bacterium
AAGGTGAGCCAGCAAATCTCCAGCCCCCTGTGTTACAGCCGTAGAATATCTCGCCCTATCCGCATCCTTTCTCTGTCCCGTCTTATCCAGGAAAGAGCCTACAGATACACGAATATCATCCCGTATATGTTCCCTCAAGCCACTCAGTCTCTCCCCTAAAATACCGAAATCGATCTTTACCGGCGTACCAAATTTTGTTTTTACACTTGCACAACCAGTGTATAGCAAGATACATGACAGTATAAGCAGGAGCTTTACTGCACTATTTTTATAGCGTCTCATTCTCAGTCTTTATAAAATTATTCATCGTAGGGGTTATAATTGAGCGTATATTCAGTTTCTTCAGTCACAACAGTAGTACCCGAAGGTATCCCAGAGCTATTATAACTTGTGCTGGTCGTCGTTACAACAGAATGCATATCCGTTGATTTATTGTATCTATATATTATCCAGGAACCAAATTTTACAGCTTCTGCAACCTGCATCTGGTTGGCCTGACCGACCACAGCACCCCCGGCACCTGTTCTTGGGGAATAGGACTCGTGGTCTCCCGCATATAAATTAACGGACAAGCCGCAGCATAAAAGCACTAATAAAACCAGACAAATTGTAGCAATCGTCTTTCTCATTATATACCTCTCTGAATTATAACTAATTTTTATATCAGGACTATCTTTGAATTTGCACTATGCCAAAAATTCAAGGTTTATGCAATAATTTTCCCTTCTTTAATCTCCTCTTTTTCTATGTAATAAATTATAGGCGTGCCTACCTTGGTAAAAAACTGAAATTACTTCCTTCGTCGTATATGTTTTTATCTTTTTTACTCACCTATAATAAAAATTGACGCCATACACAGAAAAACTATGTATGACGTCGTATTTAAGATTTTTTTCTAGTATGTACCGAAATGTTTAAGGCGTCTTACTGTACATTTTCGATAACGTGCGTACCTTGCATAATACTAAACTTATTAGGCCCGCCATATTGTCTAAGTATAAAATCAACATAATCCCTGTCAATCTCGGTTATATTATCCTGAGTCCACTCCTCACCCTCTGGCCCTGTATACCCATAATAATAAGCCTGACCTCCAGCTACAAAACTCCCATATCCACCAGAGTCAATTTCCTGCCCTACAACCGCTGGGCTATTCCATGTCACAGTATTATGCGTCCCGGCGTAAAGGTAGGCCTTATTACCTACACCGCCCTGAAAATAGCCCATGACACCATCATCACTTGCCTTAAGTCCCTCACTTGTAGAGATCTCGGTAGCCGTTAAATGGGTAACACGATCTCCGGCCATGCTGCCAGACGCATTGTATTTATTTATATTTTGTGAACTCGCCATGGCACCGCTATTTGTTTCTGATGCGAAAACTAACGTAGCATCATACCCTCCTCCATTACCGGCGATATCATACTCATAGCCGGTCTCGGTCGCTGCAGCACCATCACCCCCAACTGTTCTATTACTCGCTTCTAAACTACCATTAATGCTCGAACCGTCACCAATCACAAGAGTGTAAAAATACCATCCCGGGTTTTCAGATAATGCCCTTTTTACACTAAAGGTAAACGTAACACTAACAATGCAAACTACAAACACCGCTAAAAAAATATTTTTTTTCATGACTCCTCCTTTCCCCTTTTATACACAAAAGATCTCTTATAATCCTTTGCTGTTGCTCCTTAAACCCGTAATCAACTACCAGATACTACAGCCAAATCCAGAAGGGGACATGCTCGATTCCTGGCTGAACGAAGAAATTTTCCCTTCTGCCATGGCTGATTGGCTATAGTTCACCGACGATGTGTTTACATACCCTCCTTCACCATCACCTACAAAAGACATGCTTTCTCCGCTCGAAAAAGCCTCAACTGCCCCCTCTCCATAGGCCATCACGAGGTATTCAGATTTATAACGAGCGTTTTCTGTTCTTGAGCTTGTAACTATAGTTCCCTCTGCAAGATCAAATATCACACCCGCGCTCATGCCTATTCCAGCATTTTCACTACATCCAGCAGCGCCCATAGACTCACTTCCCTTTAAGCTACCACCTGTGCCGAGCGCATCATGGCCCAATACGCTATGGGTCCTTATAAGCCTATCATCTTGCCACAAAAGAGGTATAGAGCTTACTGAATGAGCGATCATTGTTTTACCCTTATCTGCTGATGCATCTATAGAGTAATTAAAGGCAAACCGACCCTCATCCAGCATCTCCTCATGCGAATTTGAAGCATTAACCTCACCTTCGGCAATAATAAATATTCCGCTCCTGAATATACCTTCTGTACCACCGAATGGTGTTGTAAGTCCATTTTCCTGGGCATAACCTATGGAAGCAAAACATAACAAGAATAATAGTGTTACTCTTATTCCCCCTTTTATGATAGTTTCTTTCATAGTAATTTTGATTACAGATTTTTTTATTATTTTCACAATTACGCTCATCCATCTATCTCTTTTCAACTCCTGATGAACATATACGCTTTTTTATCTAATATAAGCCTGAAGCTAAACATATATCTCATCACCATCCTTACTACATGGGCCAAAAAAATACTCACTTACTGCCCATTTTTTAACCTACTGCAAAATCTCAAGCCCAATTGATGTAACTCCAGGAAGTGCGAACGTAGACTTATAAGCCATTCCCCTGTGAAAATTATCAATTATGCCGTCGGCTATAGTCTTCTCTGTATAGGTGGCTGTGCTGTTGAGCCAGGTATCTCCTGGTGTAACTGGATTCATTGACGTGCTTCCTTCCCACAGTCTTGCTATCATCTCTGCCTGTACCTTGCCCTTTCCACGTGCCTGTATATCGTAGTTCAAGAAAGCACCTTTTGTTACGCCGGCATATGTTTCACTGTGGAAATCAATTTCTCCATTAGGCCCTTCTCCTGCCTGCAGATTATATGGTATAGCAAACATACTTCCCATTGCAACGCCCATATTCGCTGCAGGCCATTTTCCTGAGCTAGGCGCGGGTGCCCATGGGCATAAAGCTAATACACCGTCAAACAAGTCCCCCGTTTCATAAGGCCCTCCTGCGGAAACAATCTCTTCTGAAACGACCTCTTTAAAATCTGCATGATGGCCTGCAATTCCATCTGACGTATAGCCTATATCCTTCTTAACCTCAAGGTTATAGTCCCCATCAGGGTGGGTATTTACGGTGAATTCCTTATGGTATGTTGTAGGGTCCTCTGATATCGGATCTCCCCGAAGAGAATGGTTTTCATTTCCGGCCGTAACACCTCCAAGTCCGTTGAATGAGCTAAACTCTTCATTGTAGGTTATTCTCGCAACACTTTCATTAAATTCAAGCTCATCGTCGTTCAGATCCTGGACACCTCTACCTTTAGTAACCCAAGGACTGACATTGAGCTCCGAGCAGTCACTATTATTCCACGTCCATTCAAAGGTCTCTTCCTCTGACATGTTTCCGCTAACATCTACATCTGTTTCTGTGTAGATATTGAATCCCTCAAACGGGGGGCAAACAGGGGGATCGGCCCAAAGCTGTGAGGCTGTTAACGCAAATACCGCAAGTAAAAGTGTACGTAAGCATTTTTTCATTTTATGACCCCCTTAAGTAAAGAAGCCCTGCAGGCCAAA
>CAYMVB010000279.1:0-5596 GCA_964393665.1 uncultured Desulfobacteraceae bacterium
GGCGCAATCCACTCAGACTTTGTGTTTATAGTGCACCTATGGTTCCTATTCTATGCAACGGTAAGCAGACCCGTGTATCTACTATGGTAGAGAGATAAGAGGATGAGGGTTGCATCTTGCTCCAGCAGAATACTTAGTGTTATCTGCACCCCATGATAATGATGGAGTACTTTTGTGCCTGAGAAGAGAGATTTACCCTGAGCCCCGGCAATTATCAGTAAACCTTGAACCTTGAACCTTGAACATTAAGAATTAAAAATTAAAAATTAAACATTAACCTGGATTTACCCGGAGCCCTATATATCATTACGTATCAGTGATTCCTGCTTTGCCCGGTGGAATGCGAAAGCTATTCCACCGGGACCTATGATCTCTGACCTCTGGCCCCTGGCCTCTGTTGTCAAATCCCAGCTACTGAGAAAACTCCTCCTGCCATTGGTAGCCCTTCAAATCCAACATTGTTGTAAGGTCTTCAAGCCCTTTTTCAACTTCATCCTCGTTTCCTACAATACCAAGCCGAACCTCTGTGCCCTGACTAACAAATCTAGGCAGGCTAGAAAATTTCAACAAAGGATGGTTCTTCATAAATGTTTCCATTATATCAACAAGGTCGGCCTCCCGAGCCCCTGGCAAAATCAATGTCTTAGAAATCCTTTTCTCTCCCGTTTCGTAATAGGTATCCAGAATCCACGCTATCATAGGCCCTGCCATGCTTGGAAAACCGGGCAGAAAATATCCCTTGCCAATAGAAAACCCGGGAACCTGATTAAATGGGTTCGGAATCAAGACTGATCCCTTAGGAAACTCTACCATTTGCAGCACGGCACCCCTTGCCCTTTCTCCAAAACGCTCCTTTAATATCTTCACACCTTCCTCATGATATTCTAGGGAAAGGTTAAAGGCCTTGGCAGCACACTGACGGGTATAATCATCAGGTGTAGATCCAATGCCTCCGCAACATAAGAATGGCTCAGGACGTTTTATGGCCCACCGTAATTCTTCCGTTATGAGCACCGGATCATCAATGATAATGATTGAATATATCAAAGGATAGTTTTTTTCAAAAAGCAGTTTTTTCGTATTCTCAAAATGACTGTCTTGAATCCTGCCATCTAAAATTTCACTTCCTATTATAATTAGACCAAACCCTGGTGGAGTTGATTTATTAACCATATATAATCTCTTTTATACGTTTAAAAATAGTTCGAGGGCCTTGCGCAACCATGGAAATTGCAAAATTGACTTTATAAGGCCAAGTTTACAGTATATTTAATTTTTCATATATTATATATTTTACTATAAAAAAATTAGCATTAGCCCAGCAGCCTTAATCAAGCGGATCCTAAATATTTTAATATAAAAAAGAAAGCTATAAAGGCTTAGCATATATGAATTGAAATTTTAAGCGGAAATTGCTATTTTTAACAAAAAGAAACCCTTTTAATCTCAGTAAAAATCAGCTATGGGAAACCATACCTTCGCAGAAATAAATTTAGATAATCTTGCATCAAATGTATCTGCCATAAAAAAACAGGTTTACCCCTCAAAGGTAATCCCCTTAGTAAAGGCTGATGCGTATGGTCACGGCGCTGTTCCAGTTACTAAAAGACTAATGCGTGAGGGCCTTACCATGTTTGCAGTAAGTAAACTTAATGAGGCCATGGAGTTAAGGGAAAGTGGCGTGCATTACCCCATACTTATCTTTGGAAGGTTATTTCCAGATGAGATTTCCATCGCAATAAGGTTAGGTTTCCGAATTACCCTCTTTGGGCAGCAAGACATCCAATGGATTGAAAATTCTCAAGAGGAAATGCCCGCGTTTGTCCATTTAAATATGGACACAGGTATGGGCAGGGCCGGGGTTATAATGGATCAAGATCAAAATATTTTCAATCGGCTCATTGACTCAAAACACTGCATTTGGGAAGGTCTGTACAGCCACTTTTCTACATCTGATGAAAAAGACAAAACCTACGCAAATATTCAGTTATCTCGATTTAAAAAGATTCTATCTTTGGTTCAAAAACTCGATAAAAAGCCCTCCATCATCCACATGGCGAACAGTGGGGCAATATTGAATATTGCGGACAGTTATTTTGATGCCGTTCGTCCTGGAATATTATTATATGGGCATTACCCTTCTTCAGAGACATCAGAGATATCCCATTCCATTATCCCCAAGCAGGTAATGACCCTAAAAACAACGGTATCTCAAGTAAGACAATTACCAAAAGATTTTCCAGTAAGCTACGGGAGAAAATGGATTACTAAAAAACAAACTAAAATTGCCGTTTTACCAATAGGCTATTCAGACGGCATCAGCCGTATGCTAACAAACAAGGGGGAGGTTCTCATCCGGGGAAAGCTATACCCCATGGTAGGAACCGTGACTATGGACTACATTATGACCGATGTGGGAAATGACCCTATTGAAACAGGGGATGAGGCACTTCTCTGGGGTAAGTCACCACAGGGGGAAATACAGGCCATAAAGGTTGCGGAGAAAATAGGCACCATTCCTTACGAACTAACCTGCAATATTTCAGCGCGGGTTAAGCACGTATATATAGGTGATTACTAATTAAATTAGAAATCATTATGTAAAGAATTTTTTATTCAGGTCTGCCTGGCTATAGGTTACATGTTGTCATTTCTCGTTCATCTAAGGAGAGCTTTGAAAATTGTCTTTATTTACGCCCATAAATATTCTTTCTTGAGACATCTCATCTACTATTTTTGTTTAACTAAATATTAAATATTTACAGCCTATCTGCCTGAACAACTACAAGATTGTAAATTTAGGTTCAATAAACAGTATGTGGAAAATTATCTCAGGCCTATTCTTAGGATGGACATTAGGCAGCAATGATTCTGCAAATATATTCGGTACCGGTGTTGCCACAAACATTATTAAATACAAGACAGCGATTGTGCTTACCTCTGTATTCGTTATATTGGGTGCAATAATTGAAGGAGAAAAATGTTTTGCCACCCTTGATAAACTTTCGAGCTTAACTTCCACAAGCTCATTCTTTGCTACCCTTGCAGCAGGGACAACAATGTTTATTTTAACATACCTTGCCCTACCGTGCTCCACGTCGCAAGCTATAGTTGGCGCTATATTAGGGGCTGGAATTGTATTGGGCACAGCGAATTTCTCAATATTATACAAAATCATGCTCTGCTGGTTATTAGCACCTGTATCTGCAGCTTTTATTAGCTTCATGCTTTACCATATGATAGGATTTTTTTTTAAAAGATATATTACGGACCTAAAAAAACGATCCCTTTTTATCTTCTTGGGGCTTTTGTTTTCAGGGTGCTTTGGGGCCTTTGCACTTGGCTCGAACAATGTTGCCAATGTAACAGGCACATACGTGGGTTCAGGCCTTCTAACACCATTTGAAGGTGTCCTTATAGGAGGGCTGAGCATCGCAAGCGGTGTCTTGACTTATAGCAAGAAGGTAATGATGACAGTAGGCAAAGAAATCACCCACATGGATGAATACTCAGCCTTTATTGCACAATTATCAGAGGGGTTTACAGTGGAGGTATTTACACATGTGGGGGTTCCTGTATCAGCATCACAGGCGATTGTTGGGGGTGTTGTAGGCGTTGGTTTTGTAAAGGGCATAAAAACAGTAAATAAAAACACCGTATATAATATAACCATAGGCTGGATAGCCACCCCACTTGTATCTGGGATTTTATCTTATTTTTTAACTAAGATATTTATTTAATATCTATTTTTTGGTATCCGTTGTAATTACAGCGTTATAAAATCTTATACATGAGGTTAACGTTATGTTTTATAAAAAGGAAAAAGAGGTTAATGAACTATTCTTAAAACATCTTCAAAAAGTTGATGAATGCCTCAAGACATCCCTTTTAGCCGTTGAAAATTATCTAAACGGCAAAATTGACGAGGCAAAGGGATTGGCAAAAAAGGTAGATAGTATCGAAACTGAAGCAGACTTTATACGACATGAAATAATAGGGAAAATGTATTCAGGCGCTTACCTTCCATTGCTTAGAGAGGATATACTGCATCTTTTAGAACAATTAGATAAAATTGCTGATGGAGCTGAATCCTGTTGCGATTTTTTTCTGGACCAACGCCCTGAAATACCTGATGATTTAAAACCAAGATTCCTCAGCGCCATGCAGACCTCTGTATCCTCTTTCGCCTTCCTGAAAGACGCCGTAATATCCTTCTTTAGCGAAAAGGATGAAACGGAAAGCATACGGGAGATGCTAAAAAAGGTAGGGATTATCGAGTCTGACGTAGATAAACAAGAATGGGATATAACTCGAGACATCTTCAAGACGAATCTGGATTATGGCCATAAGGTCCATTTGAGGCATTGCATCCAAAGGGTAGTGGAAATTTCTGACAGGGTGGAAGATACAGCAGATCAGCTAGAAATCACTATTATAAAGGGCGGCATATAAGCTACTCCTTATAATTTCTATTTTAGCATATAACAAAAAAATGTTTTTTCAGCGCCTAAACAAATGCCAACTTATCATAAATAATATACGAGATAGTAAGGCATATAAATTTGAGAGCGGCATATGAAATTATTTGATTTCTTTTTGAGGAAACAAAAATCAATAGAAAAATTGATTTTTAACTATCTTGATGAATATAAGATATGCCTTGAGAGCTTTAACAACGCAATGAATATTTATTTGGAAAATGGTCTCGGAGAAGAATTTTCCTATTATGTCCAGCAAACACATAAAATGGAATCCCAGGCAGATTATATCAGAAAAAAGATTGAATGGGAGATGTATTCAAAGGCCTTACTCCCTGAGTCAAGGGGAGATCTTCTTGGATTTTTAGAGACAATGGATAAAATTCCTAATAAGGCAGAGTCGGTTCTGTATCAGATTCAACTTCAGAGGCTTTCACTGCCAAAGGAACTGAAACATAATATAAAAAGAATTGTTACTCTATCTTATGAATCAATCCAGCTTGTCTATAATGCAGCAGCAAGTTTTATTGGTCGGAAGGGGGAAATTTACAAGATTTCTGATGAAATTGATATTAAAGAAAGCGAATGTGATCATGTAGAAAGGGATACCATAACAACTATATTTATGATGGATATCGACACTGCAGAAAAAATTCTTTTAAAAGAACTTGTTATAGAGCTTGGTGCTATCACGGATAGAGTGGAAGATGTAGCCGCAAGGCTCACCATTTTAAGTGCAAAGAGAAGGATTTAGATGTCCTATATTATTCCAGCCCTCTACCTTGGTTGGTCCCTTGGAGCAAATGACGCCGCCAATATCTTTGGCACAGCAGTCTCCTCTAAGATGGTGAGATTCAAAACGGCTGTTTTCATAGCTTCTATCTTCGTTATCCTGGGATCCCTGATTGAAGGTAAAAACGGGATAGGAACTATAAGCACTATATCCGTTATGAATTTAAATAAAGCAGTTATATCTTCCCTTGCTGCTGCCATATCAGTAACAATTATGACTATATTAAAGCTGCCAGTATCTACATCCCAGGCTGTTGTTGGCTCTATAATAGGTGTTGGAATCATGCAAAAAAACATAGAGCTGGCAGGACTTAATAAAATTCTTC
>CAYMVB010000280.1:0-3579 GCA_964393665.1 uncultured Desulfobacteraceae bacterium
TACTAATGCAACACCGAGGTTTCTTTCCTCATCTGTTAGCACAGCCTCACTCGATGCAAGGGATTCAAGAACAATGTCGTAAACATCCAGCCCTGCACGGTTTGCACATCGAATAATATTTTGAGCTGATGTAACTGCGCCAGTAACAATATGGACCTTGACCTCAAGACGAACGCCTGACATTCCTGATGGATCACTTATACCTGCTTGATCATCGACAATAAATTCTTGGGGGAGTGTGTGGATAACCTCTCTATCCATAGGTATTGCAACCGCCCGTGCGGCATCAATTACCCTCTCTATGTCACGTTTACCTACCTCTCTATTTTTTAGCGCTATTACACCATGGCTATTAAAACCCTTTACGTGGCCTCCGGCAATCCCAGCAAACACTGAACTTATCTCACATCCAGCCATTGTCTCAGCTTCCTCTACGGCCTCTCTAATGCTGTTTACCGTACTATCTATATTGACTACCACGCCCTTCCTGAGTCCTATAGACGGGTGAGATCCCATTCCTACAATTTCAACCATACCATCAGGCCTAACCTCTCCAACCACTGCGCAGATTTTACTCGTTCCAATATCAAGACCAACTACCAATTCTTCCGTCATGATCAACCCTCCTTGTTTTTACTGCCATTACTCACATGACTAGCCCTATAAAAAGAAAGGGAAAAAAAATTCCAAATCCTCAAATCACCTTTTCATTAAACGAAACAACAGCTCTATCACTATAGCCCAAATCAATATAGGTAATTCGATATAGCTGGTTATTATTGTCAAGGTTTTCTATAATATGTTTCAATAAATGGATTTTTCTGTTGAATAACTCTTTCCCAAGAAATATCTTTAATGGCAATTTATTAAAGTAGATGGTGACATCCCCATAATCATCTATATGAACCTCTGACAATTGCTCTGGCGATAATGGCCTGTCTTCAGTTCGAATTATATTTACTATGGATGCAGCAATTTTAAGAAATTTCCCGTCTTCTATTCTATCACTGTCAAGCCCTGTTATCGCGGGGAAATCGATGCAATCATTCTTTTCAACATCCTTAAATATAACTCCCTTATTATTCATGAAATATGAATGCTCTCCCGAAATTACAATTGCAGATACCTTTTCCCTTTCCGCATTGATGTATAGGGTATCCGGAAATTTCTTTTTTAGAGTTACAGAATTGATCCATGGATGCTCCTCTATGTCTTTCTTCAAACGATACGTGTCAATGGATAAATAGCTCTCGCCGTCCTTTATTACTGATGAATCAATCAATTCTTGCTTAAGATTTTTATCGATTCCGGTAATAACAATATTTTCTAATTTAAGATAATCGGAAAGGGAAAGAAATTTGTACCCATATATAAATGCCAGGGAAATAACCCCAAGTACAAATATAAATAGAAATACCTTAATCATGCCAAAGCCTAATTGGCCTAATACCCTTTTTAGCAGCAAAAGATCCTTTCCCCTGTTTCTCCTTATTGACTGCTTATTTAAAACAGACGACCTTTTCATCATCTTTTTCCTTTAGAATTTAATCACCTCAATATTGATGAGGGTAATCAATGTGGCTTTCCTACTATCTTTATCTCAGGCGTTAAAGTTATATTAAATAATTCTTTAACCCTGTTTTTCGCTAAATTCATTAATTCAACTATGTCAGAGGCAGATGTCTTACCCTTCGTAACAATAACATTTCCATGCTCATTCGAGATCACAGCTCCTCCTATGCCTTTGCCCTTCAGGCCTGACAATTCAATAAGCCGACCTGCGTAATCGCCATCAGGATTTTTGAAAATTGATCCTGCAGATGGCATGTTAAATGGAAATTTTGCATTTCTATTTTTAATATTCTTAAAAATCCTATGTTTGATTAAAGATGCCTGATCTGCCTCTAAATTCAGTCTTGCGCTTAGTATTATATCCCCTGCTTTAAAGGCAAGTTCTCTATATTGGAATTTTAGTTCAGACACATCCTTTCTATCTATTTCTCCTTTTCTATTCAAAAAAGAAACCTCTGAGACTACATCTTTGATCTCTTTGCCCATACTCCCGGCATTCATAGCGATAGCTCCCCCCAATGTCCCTGGAATGCCTGCTAAAAATTCCATGCCAGCCAGGCCATTTTTTGCGCAATAGGCAACAAGTTTAGGCAATGCCATTGCAGAGCCTGTAAACAAGCCCGAATCAACGATTTTATCATCATCAACAAAGGCTAAAGATCCTCCAAGTATAATTACAACGCCATCCAGTCCGCCATCTAATACAAGAATATTGCTTCCCTTCCCTATCGTTAAATATGGGACCTGCTCTTGAACTAGAAAGAGTACCACCTCCCTTAATCCCTCTAAATTACGAGCCCTAAATAAAACCTCTGCATTGCCACCTGCCCTTATTGTGGTATATTTACTCATGGGAAAATCAAAAATGACTGAATCTCCACCGAGTTTTTTTATAGCGGTTTTTATATTAAAATCCATTTTGCCCTGCAATTCAAAAACAATCCCTGGCACTTATCGCCTATGTCTATGTTTATGTCCTCAACATGTATCTGATGTCATATGAGTTACATCTTAAGGAAAACTCGAAAAATTTATCGTCTCATTTTTTCCAACAACTCCAGGCCCACATGATAGACATCTCCAGCACCTAACGTTACTACCAGATCGCCATGTCTAATCTCTCTGAGGAGAAAAGAGATGGCATCCTCTTTTTCTGAAAACAGGATGACACCCTTGTGCCCATGACTCTTTATGCCACGATAAAGATACTCACTATTAATACCGGATATGGGCTCTTCCCCTGCTCCATAAATAGGCAAAATAACGAGCAAATCTACCAGGTTAAATGATTTTACAAACCTGGAATACAGGTCTCTTGTCCTGGTGTAGCGGTGAGGCTGAAAAACAACTATAAGTCTTCTATCAGGCCAGCAATCCTTTGCTGTTTCTATAGTTGATACTATTTCCGTTGGGTGATGACCGTAATCATCTAAAAATAAGACACCGTTCTTTTCACCTTTTACCTCAAAACGCCTTTCTAGCGCCCCAAGGTTGCTTAATCCCTTCTGGATATCCTTAAAGCTAATATCGAGTTCCAAACCTACCCCAATTGCTGCAAGTGCATTCAGAACATTATGACTGCCTGGCGTGGAAATAGTAACATTACCAATTGTTTTATTTTTGAATGCGACAACAAAATTAGTATTTAGCCCCTCTTTTGATATTTCACTGGCCCTTATATCCGACTGTGAGTTAAGCCCATATGTTAAATAACTCTTTGTAAGCCTTGGAATTAACCCCTGTACCTCCATATCGTCAAGGCAGATAATTGCCCTGCCATAAAAGGGAAGCTTATTGATAAAGTTAGTGAATGTACCCCTTACATTATCCATGCTTTTATAGAAATCTATATGTTCATAATCAATATTAGTCACAACGGCCATACTTGGAGAAAGAACCAAAAAAGAGCCGTCACTTTCATCTGCCTCCGCTACTAAAAGGTCGCTATTTCCCAACCGTAAGTTCGATCCTCCCCATTGACTTAATCGACCCCCAATAACAACAGTT
>CAYMVB010000281.1:0-2942 GCA_964393665.1 uncultured Desulfobacteraceae bacterium
GTAAATCCGAGGGGTTTCTATAAGATCAACCAGTTCTATCTGAAAATCAGGGAAAGATAGACTCAGGGCTATGATTGGCAGTGAAAATACGCCAATGTAAAAAACCGGATTTGTTGCAAATTTATGAAAGCTTCTGGGGAATAAATATGCGATAATCACATAGAATGCTGGAGCAAAAAATATGATCCGGTAAAGAATTTGTGCGCCTAAAAGAGCAGGTAAACGGTTGGCGCTATTAAGGATGAGAATTTCTGCCAGATTCCAGATGGCAAAGCTAAAAATAAAAACGGCAAACCAGCGATTTAATGTGGCCTTCGGTTTTTCCATTAAAACAATAAAGGCGATACTGAAATTTACCGTAAAGGAAATAATTGCTGGAAGGGAATAGATATTCATAAGTAAATAGCGCTCGATTTCAATTGATAATCAAAATCTAGCAATATATCCTCTTTTCTTGGATCCCTGCTATAGATAAAAAGATATACCTGTATTATTATTCAGTCAAGAAAATAGAAATGTGCTGTTCCTTATATATGCTCAGTAAACGCTTTCAACCTCTGACGTTATCCTGCTTTGTAAACCACAATACAGGAACAGCAAACTTGGAGATGAAAAAATAAGAAAGTAAGGACCTCTTGGAAATGAACCTGAAAAAAAATAACCCAGCAGATAAAAGGCCACCACCCCGCAGATTGTAAGAAACCCTCCACACAGTTCCCACTTCCAGCCGAGCAAGAGCCCTAGCCATATACCAATAAAGGCAACAAGCATTGTGGCCTCACGCATAGAAAGCTTAATAAAAAATTCAACACCACCGGTAAGCCCTTCACCAAAGAATATGAGCATTATCAATAACACTGCAATACCAGAAGAAACTCTCGCGATCCAACGAACAACTTCCACTGTTTTGCCTTTACATCTGTTTGCCATAGGGCCTCCCTGTAAAGTTGATTATATGCGATGTTTCCCAGGTATATAACGCAAAAAATAGCCGACAAAAGCCTCACAATCAAAGGTTTTTAGAGTCGGCCTGGGAAATCCGGCAGACTGAAATCGATCTGTTAGAGGTCATAATTGTATAACCCGCACTATTTTTCCTGAGTTGCCTTATATTCTAAAGCAGCACGCGACATTTCCTGTTGAATTACCGGCATTATTTCTGACATGTACGCGCCAAATTTTTTCATAGCTGATTTACCTTCCGGTGACCCATAAAAATCGGTGAGGGCATTGAGTTCTCCTACAGTAAAATGATTTGCCATGGTTGACACGACAGACTTTTCTAAAACATCAATTTTCAGAGATTTAGTCATAAACTCTACAAATGTTTTCCTCTGCTCTTCCAGAAGATTCCTGGAAGTACTTTCAACCGGGTCCCTCATCATGTTATCAATTGGGGCTACGCCCAGGTAGTGCTTTGCTGCGGCCTGGCGATTGTGCGGGTTATCTGCAATATCCCCAGCAAATGCATTAGGTAATCCCATTACTAACAGCATAAATACGATAATCAAGCGAGGCAGAAGGAGACATGATAACCAAGATGCATGGGTGCCCTGTATCCTTGAAGAAAATGAATCTTCAGAGGAAGATTGAAAGAACTGGGCGCGATTGATACAAAAAGTCTATGAGGTTGATCCCCTCACGTGCCCGAAATGTTCCGGAAAGATGAAAGTAATCAGTGTCATCCGGGACGGGGAGGTCATTAAAAAGATCCTCAAGCACCTTGGATTGTGGGAGATAAAGGTTTACCCGCCTTCTTTTTGGAGGGCCAGACCGCAGCCCAGGGTCACTGCCCCCCCACAGGTCCCGGAATACGCTATGGACTATACGGATTCCCAACTCCAGGTGCCTGCCCGCCGTCTGTCCGGCGGGTCCGACCCGCCCGCCTGTTTGTTTTGAGGCGGAAAATGATATGATTCGACACCTCGCACCACAGGGCGTCGTTCTTGGCACTTAAGGCGAAGGGCAATGCGGGCAGGTAACGGGTTATATGCCGACCCGGAGCCTGCCTCTACAGAGATGGCAGATAAATATCTCTCCGAGCAGGAAGCCAGAGGAGACCTATACCTGCTGATTTTTTGCGTGGGAGATGGGTTTGGGGGGATAGCCCTACCCAGATTTTTTCCATTTTTTGCTTTCCCAACACAATCAAGCCCTTCGTAGCCGTCGTAGAATCCCCTCGCCTGCTAGGCAGCGTGCCTGAATCTAGTCAGTGCGTTCCCTCCACAATATCATGCGGTTCAATGTGGCTTGACACACAACAATAGTTTTCTTATACTCCTTACCACAAAAAGTGAGTTCTAATCATTGAGAGTAGGGGTTTTATTTTTCGTGAGTACAGAGATTTCATAGGCCTGAAAAGAGCTTCATGGCACGGTGGATTTTCCTTTCAATCAGCAGGGGCTGCCACGACGCCCCTCAAACAACCTGAGACGCTGATTCGAGGTCGACTCAGAGCATCAGGGCTGCAAAAAAAATCACTATGGGAAAGAGGAGGGACAGATCATGGGAATGATGAAAGAGTTTAAGGAATTTGCAGTACGAGGAAATGTGGTCGATATGGCCGTAGGCATTGTTATCGGTGCCGCTTTTGGCAAAATCGTTTCATCCTTCGTCGGTGATGTGATTATGCCTCCGATCGGGGTGCTTTTAGGGGGAGTCGATTTCTCTAATTTGGCCTATACAGTGAAAGAAGCGGTGGGAGAAGCTCCGGCTGTCGTTATCAGTTATGGAACGTTTATTCAGACGATTATAGATTTTGTAATTATCGCATTTTCAATCTTTCTCGTCATCAGGGGCATTAACTCACTCAAGCGAAAAGAGGAACAGGCACCTCAAGCTCCAGCGGAACCTCCGGCTCAGGAAGTATTGCTTGCGGAAATACGTGACTTGCTGAAGGTCAAGAAGTAGGGGTTTAAGCGCCAAACCATATAATATAAGAC